>SKOX01000124.1 GCA_007119835.1 Paracoccaceae bacterium | reverse complement strand
GGGGCGGTGTCGCCGTCAAGGGTAAGGAGCGGAAGCACGGGGTTCAGCCAAGCCGACGCACGGCGCCATCGGCCAGTGCGACGAGGATGAGGCAGCACGAGGTCGCACCGGCATCGAGGACACCGCGGGAGCGCTCGCCGAGACGGGAAGCGCGGCCGATCCTGGCGACCAGGTCGATGGTGCTGTCCCGCCCCTTCTCGGCCGCGGTCTTCATGGCCTCGAGCGCCGCCGCGAAGTCCGATCCGGCGCCAAGCGCGCCTTCGTAGGCCTCGACGGCAGGCACGAGAGTGTCCATCAGGGTCTTGTCGCCGACCTCGGCGGAGCCTACGCCCCGCACGCCCTCCAGCCCCGCCCGGAGCATCGCGCCGAAGCCGGGCGCATCGACCCGCTCCTGGCCGCGCACCGTGTCGGCCATATCAGAAAACATCATGCCGTAGAGCGGACCCATCGAGCCGCCGATCTCGGACATGAGCACGTCCGAAAGGATGGCAAGCGCGTCGGCAAGAGGTGCATCGTCTGGAATGCGGTCGGCTGCGCGACCAAAACCCTTGGCCATGTTCGCGCCGTGATCGCCGTCGCCGATCCTGCCGTCGATCTCGCTGAGGTAGGACCGGTTTTCGACGATGACGGCGGAGACTTCCTTGACGAGAGTGCCGCCCTCCGTGGCGAGGAAGCTTGCCATGACCTCAGCCTCCGAAGCCTGGACAGGCGACCTCAGTGTCGAGGAGCGTCCTGAGTTCGTCGTCGAGGGCCATGATCGTGAGCGTCGCACCCATCATCTCGAGCGAGGTGAAGTAGTTGCCGACGAGGGCGCGGTGGACCTTGATGTCGCGCTTGGCGAGCCGGGTCTCGATCCGGTCGTAGAGGACGTAGAGTTCGTTCACGGGGGTCGCGCCGAGGCCGGAGACGAGGACGGCCACTTCGGCGCCGGCGCTGAGGTCGTGGTCGGCGAGGACGATCTCGAGCATGTCGTCGGCGATCTGATCGGCGGGCTTGAGATCGGAAACCTCGACACCGGGCTCGCCGTGGTGACCGATACCGATCTCCATCTTTCCCGGGCCGATCTCGAAGTTCGGGTGGCCGACAGCTGGCAGCGTGCAGGGGGCGAGGCCGACGCCGACTGAGCGGCAGGCGTCGATCGCCTTCTGCGCGGCAGCTTGGACCTCGGAGAGGGCGGCGCCCGTCGCTGCCTTGGCGCCACCGATCTTCCACATGAGGATCTCGCCTGCGACGCCGCGGCGCTTCTCGCGCTCCGCCGTGGGCGCGGAGGAGACGTCGTCGTTGGCAACGACGGTCAGGACCTCGATACCCTCCTTCGCTGCCATCTTCGCGGCCATTTTCACGTTCATGTTGTCGCCGGCATAATTGCCGTACAGGACGGCAACGCCCGCACCGCCATTCGCGGCCTTGATCGCGTCGAGGAAGCTCTTGGCGGTGGGAGACGAGAAGATCTCCCCGACGGCGACGGCGTCGACCATGTTGCGGCCGGTGTAGCCGATGAAGGCAGGCTCGTGACCCGAGCCCCCGCCGGTGACGATACCGACCCGACCCTGGGAAGGCGCCGAGGCCGAGACCACGACGCGGGGATTGTTCGGGTCGAGCCGGACCAGATTGTGATGAGCCTTGACGAAGCCGCGGACCGTCTCGTCGACTATGTCGTCAGGGTTGTTAAGGAAACGCTGCATCGTTGAGCCTCACTTCACGGTATAGCCGCCGTCGACAAGGAGGTCGGCGCCATTGATCATGTCCGCGCCGGAGCTCGCAAGGAAGACCGCCGCGGCGGCAATTTCCTCGGGCTCGGCAAAGCGACCAGTGGGAATTTCTTTCTTCATCGCGTCGCCCTTCGACCCCTCCCAGGCCTTACGGCCGAGTTCGGTAAGCACGACGGTCGGAGAGATGGAGTTCACGGCAATGCCGTGTCGGCCCCATTCAAGGGCGAGGGTCTTCGTCATGCCGATGACGGCAAATTTCGAGGCGCAGTAGGCGACGTGGCCGTCGATGGCGACCGAGCCCGCTTGGGAGGCGAGGTTGACGATCTTCCCGCCACCCTGCGCGATCATCCGGCGCCCCACGGCCTGGGCCGTCAGGAAGCTGCCGGTGAGGTTGACGTCGAGCGTCCGCTGCCACGCGCGCAGGGAAAGCTCCTCGGCGGGGGCGAGGTCCACGATGCCGGCACTGTTGACGAGGATGTCGATGCGGCCGAAGGCATCCGCCACCGCGGCCACGGTGGCCTCGACGGCTTCGGCATCGGTGACGTCGCAGCCGAACGCGCGGGCCTCTCCGCCGACCGCGGCGGCCAGCTCTTCCGCGGCGGCTGCGTTCATGTCGACGAGGGCGAGGCGGGCGCCCTTGGCGGCAAAGGCTCGTGCAATGGCCGCACCTATTCCCGAGGCCGCGCCGGTGACGAGCGCCACCTTGCCGCCGATCGGAAAGCTGAAATCGATGCGGGCCTCCATGCCACTCACCTCCGTTTGCCCTCAAGCTTCGAGCGCCGGCTCCGGACGGGAGCCGGCGCAAAGGTCATGTCACGAGCGGCGCTCAAGCAGCTCGTCGACGTTGTCCTCCGTCACCGGAGTCCACGGCACGTTGTATTCTGCGCTCTGGCCGTCGCCCCACTCCATGTCGTGATACATCTCCCAGATGTCGGACATGGGCTCGTAATCGTCGCGGACGGCGCGGATGGCGACGTCGAGGGCACCCTGCGCCTGGGCGCGGGCATCCTGCAGGATCGAGTTCATGTCGCCGCGCTTGACCGCCTCGAGCGCGTCCGTCACGCCATCGATGCCGGAGATGGCAAAGTCGTCGACGTCGAGGCCGGCGGCTCGAATCGCCTCGATGGCGCCGAGCGCCATCTCGTCGTTCTGTCCGATCACGCCGTCGATCTCGCCCGCATGCGCCGTGAGCCAGTTCTCCATCAGGGTTTGAGCCTCGGCACGCGACCAGTTGGCGGTCTGCTGCTCGAGCACCGTGACGTCCGGGCACTCGGCCAGGGCCTCTTGATTACCCTCGAGCCGCTCGATCTGGGCCGACTGGCCGATCGGGCCCTCGAGGATCACGACGCTGCCCTCGCAGCCGATCGCCTCGAGCACCATTTCGGCCTGCATGCGGCCTGACACGACGTCGTCCGAGCCGACATAGGAGGTAAGAAGGTCGGAGTTCACCCGGGTGTTGGAGCCGACGACGGGAATGCCGGCCTCGTGCGCGAGTTCGACGGCCGTTGCGCCGGCCTCGATGTCGATCGGCACGAAGATGATCGCGTCGAAGCCCTGGGTGATCATCGTCTCGAACTGGTCCTGCTGGACCAGCGCGTCGTAGCGGCCGTCAAAGATCGTGAGATCGACCATGCCGTCCTGAACGGCCGGGTGCTCCTCGAGCGCGGCGGACCAGATCTGCATGAATTCGGCCTGCAGGCCGTAGACCGCGGCGCCGACGCGGATCGGCCCGTCTTGGGCGAGACCCGGCCCTGCCACCAGCGCGATGGCCGTCGACATTCCAAGCAGCTTCTTCATTATGTGCTCCTCCCTCTGGTTTGCACGTCTACCGCCCGGCGCGCGCGTTCGCGCCGGCATTCCTGTGATGTCACTCCCGCTTGTGCCGGGCCTGATCGAGCATGACGGCAGCAACAATCAAGATGCCCTTGAAGACCATCTGGTAGTAGGAGGTGACACCCATCAGATCGAGGCCGTTGTTCATCACGCCGATGAGCAGCGCACCGATCAGCGTCCCCGTCACGCGGCCGACGCCGCCCGCCAGGCTCGTGCCACCGATCACGACGGCGGCGATGGCGTCGAGCTCGTAGGCGACGCCCGCTTGGGGAAGCGCCGAGCCGGTGCGCGCGGCGAGGATCATGCCGGCGAGGCCGGCGAGGCCGCCGGAGATGACATAGACGGAAAAGCGCACCCGGCGGACATTGATGCCCGAAACCTTGGCGGCGTGCGGGTTGCCGCCCACGGCGTAAACCTGTCGGCCGAAGCGTGAGAACGCGAGCACCCACCAGGCGACGACGAAGACGAGGCCGAAGAGCACGATTGGCATCGGGATGCCGAAGAGGTCGCCTGTCCCGATCCAGCGGAACTCCGGCGTCAGCGCCGGCACCGGACGGCCGCCGGAATAGAGCAGCGTAAGTCCGCGCGCGATTGAGAGCATGCCGAGCGTCGCCACGAAGGCGGGGACCGCGAAGCGGGCGACGACGACACCCGAGACCGCGCCCGAGGCCATGCCGACAGCGATGCCGATGATGATGGCAAGCATGGCGGGATAGGGGCCGCCGCCGACCATGGCAGTGGCAGAGGTCGAGGCGAACGAGGCGGCGACGACGCCTGCGAGCGCTACGACCGAGCCGACGGACAGGTCGATGCCGCGGGTGAGGATGACAAAGGTCATCCCGATGGCAAGGATGCCGTTGATCGAGCTCTGGCGCAGAACGTTGAGGATGTTGCGCGTAGTCAGGAAATGCTCGCTTGCGATCGCGAGCACCGCGCAAAGCAGAACGAGCGCGATGACGATGCCGTATCTCGCACCGATCTCTGCGGCGCGGGCCCCGTAGCCCGGTTCTCCGGCTGCGATCGCCGCCTTTGTGCGGGGGGGATCTGTTGCCGTCATGCCTGCTCCTTCCGCCCGGTCAGGCCGCCATGTGCACGAGCGTCTCGGCGCTCATATCGGACCGCGTCACCTCGCCTGCGACACGGCCGCCGCGCATCACGACGACCCGGTCAGCCATGCCAAGCACCTCGTCGGTTTCCGACGAGACCAGCAGCACCGCGCCGCCGTTGCGGGCAAACTCGGAGATGATCCGGTAGATCTCGCGCTTTGCCCCGACGTCGACGCCTCGCGTAGGCTCGTCGAGAAGAAGAATGCGCGGCTCGGTCAGGAACCACTTCGCGAGCACAACCTTCTGCTGGTTGCCGCCGGAGAGGCCGGAAACGTCGAGCCGGTCGGAAGCTGCCTTGATCCCGAACATCTGGATCATGTCGCGCGCGGCGCGCGCCTCGGCGCGGGTGCTCATAGCGGGGCCACGGCTCAGCTTGCCGAGTTCGGCGAGACAGATGTTCGAGCGAACGTCCCCTGTCAGCACAAGGCCCGAGCCCTTTCGGTCCTCCGTCACATAGGCGAGGCCGAGCCGCTTGGCATCCTTGGGACTGGCGATACGGACAGCCTGCCCATCGATGCGGATCTCCCCGCCGCGGTCGGGACTGAGGCCGAAGAGCCGCTCGAAGATCTCCGTCCGGCCAGAGCCCATGAGGCCGTAGAGCGCGATGATCTCGCCGTGCCGCGCCTCGAACGTGACGTCGAACACGCCGCTCTCGGCGTGCAGACCACAGACCTCAAGCAGCGGTCGGTCGCCGGGCACGTTCTCCTTTATGAACTCTTCCGTCAGCGGGCGGCCGACGACCATCTGGATCAGTTCGTTCCTGGTCACGTTGGCAAGCGCGCCCGAGCCGACATAGGCCCCGTCGCGGAACACCGTGTAGCTGTCGGCGATGTCGAAGATCTCCGAAAGGCGGTGCGAAACGTAGATGATGCCCTTGCCCTTCTCCTTGAGGGTGCGGATGGCATCGAACATCTGGTCGGCCTCGTGCTCGCCGAGGGCCGAAGAGGGCTCATCCATGATGATGACCTCGGCGTCGTAGGAAAGCGCCTTGGCGATCTCCACGAGCTGCACCTTCGCGACGGACAGGTCCATCATGAGATCGGTGGCACGGATCGCGAAGCCGAGGTCGTCGAGCAGCGCCTGCGCGGCGCGGTTCATGGCTCGGAAGTTGATCTGGCCCCAGCGGACTGGCTCACGCCCCAGGTAGATGTTCTCGGCAACCGTCATGGCGGGGATCGGGCTCAACTCCTGCTCGACGATGGCGATGCCGTTCGCGAGCGCCTCCTTAGGCGAGCCAAAGATCACGGGACGACCGCGCCGGCGGATCGTGCCGCCGTCGCGCTCCTGGATCCCCATTACGATGGACAGAAAAGTCGACTTGCCAGCGCCGTTGCCGCCGCAGAGGGCGTGGACGGAGCCTGCGCGGAGCGAGAAACGCCCCTCCCGAAGCGCCGCCACGCCACTGAACGATTTCCGCAGGCCCTCAACCTCGAGCAGCAGGTCAGACACGACTCCCCCCCGTGTTATTTTTCCCTTCAATTGCACATTTTCCCGGGATTTGTCAACCCTCCCCTGCTCAGCAATTTGGATGTCATACGCTAATCGGGGCAAGATAGCCGCATGCCCCAATGCAATCCTCCTGCCAGTCAATGCAGATTCCGTATTTGACTTTCTACCGCAACTCGTGCATTTGAAGCATGCTGCGTAGAGGACGGAGACTGAGGATGAAGGTTGCAGTCGGTTGCGACGAGGCGGGCTATGCACTCAAGGAGGAGCTGAAGTCGCACCTCGCGGCGCAGGGGCATGAGATTACAGATTATGGCGTCGGACCCGATGAGACGGCGCTCTATCCCGACATCGCCTTCGCCGTCGCAACGGGCGTCGCCGGTGGAGAGCACGAGCGGGCCATCCTGATTTGCGGCACGGGCATCGGCGTCTGCATAAGCGCCAACAAGGTTCGGGGCATTCGGGCAGCGCAGGCCCACGACACCTACTCCGCCGAACGGGCGCAGAAGAGCAACAACGCCCAGATCATCTGCATTGGCGCTCGCGTGATAGGGCAAGAACTCGCTAAGTCGATCGTCGACGCATTTATCGGCTCTTGCTTCGAGGGCGGCAAGTCAGCTCCGAAGGTGGAGCGCATTAGCGAGTACGAGGCGCGAGCGACAGCGTAGGCCGTTTGATGGGCGATAGATCGCGCCAGCTGGATGAGGTCGGCGAATACGGCCTGATGGCCGAAATCGCTCGCCGCTACTACATTGAGGACGAGACGCAGGACGCGGTGGCGCGGGCGCTCGGGCTGAGCCGGATGAAGGTCAACCGCCTTCTGCGCGAGGCAAAGGAAGCCGGGCTCGTCGAGATCCGTGTCCGCTTTCACTCATCCCAGACCCGAGAGATCGAACGCGCCCTCTGTCGCGCCTTCGGCCTGAAGTCCCTCCTCGTGGCGCCCGAGGCCCAGTCGCCGGAGCAGCAGCGGGCGAACGTCGCCATGCTTGTCGCCCATTATCTCGAGGCCAACCTGCGCGAGAACCTCGTGATCGCCGTCGGGATGGGGCGGAACGTCGCCGCAGTTGCCAATGTGCAACCGAGCCGCACCTTCCGGTCGATCACCTTCGTCTCGGGCTCGGGCGGGGCCTCTGAGGCCGGCGCGGAGGGCAACGCTGACCATATCTGCCGGAACCTCGCCCGCCGCTTCGGCGGAACGGCCGCGACTTTGTACGCTCCGGCGTTCGTGCCCGATGCCGGCCTGCGCGAGGCGCTGATGCAGCACGAGACGGTGCGGCGCACGCTTAATTTGGCCCGCAGCGCCGACTATGCCCTCATTGGTATCGGTGACCTGGGGCCCGACAGTCATATGGCGCGGATGGGCTGGTTTACCGCTGACGAGATCGGCCGAGCCCGCGCTGCCGGCGTCGTCGGCGACCTCATGGGCTATGACTTCTTCGGCATCGAGGGGACGCCCCGCGACGACGGGCTCGGAGGCAGGGTAATCGGGCTGAGCCGAGAGGATCTGGCGCGCATCAGCAACACGGTGGCCTTGGCCTCGGAGTCGAGCAAGGCCATGGCTCTTCTTGGCGCCCTCAGGACCGGCGCAATTGACATCCTCGCGACGTCCCTTCCGCTCTGCATGGAGCTTCAGCGCATGCTGCGTAACCACGGAGAAGTCGTCTGAGAGGTTGAGACCAGTTCCGGAGCTGCACGCCGGATAAGCGCGTCGGTCACGCTCGTGGGCGGGCAAGGCGCCTGATATGGCGTACACGATCGGCTGGTTCAGCTTCAGGAGATTGATCCTGCGCAGGATGCGCTCGTCGACCTGGCGCACGAATTTCGGCTTCTCGGTCCAGTAGAGGCGCGAGGCGTCGTAGCGGCGGGCGCCCTTGCCGAGCGTGCCGTCCTTCTTGAGGGTCGCCTTCATCGGCG
>SKOX01000094.1 GCA_007119835.1 Paracoccaceae bacterium | reverse complement strand
TCCGCGAGCGGCCGGTCGGCCGCCAGGACCAGCGGCAGGCGGGCGGCAAGCACCGGCCCCATCAGGTCCTCGAGCGAAATTACCTCGCGGCGCCTGCCCGTAAAATGCTTGTGGAAGCGGTAGTGGTGGATGACCCGGGGCGCCGTCTTGAAGCGGCTCCAGCGCCGGAGGCTGCCATAGTCAAGGAGGTTGTACTCCTCGGGCAGGGTGGCGATCCGGAGGTCGCTTTCCCACAGGAGTTCCCGCAGCACCGGCTGGTCGCGCTTAAGCCCGGAACGGCGCATGGCCGCGGCCCACTGCCGGAGGAAGGCGAGCACGGGTTCGCTGCGGCGATAGGCGATGACGCCGCCGTTGAACTGGGGAAAGGCGTTCGGCAGGGGCCGGCGCCAGATCGCCGTGGCAGCGGGGCCGTTGCGCGACTGATCGTGCGCCAGGGCAATGTCGAAGCGGTCGAGCACCTCGAAGACATCGCTCAAGTCTGCCACGACGCGAAGGTCGGCGTCTAGCATCAGCGTGCGGTCGAAGCGCGTGCGCGCCATCGCTTCGATCCTGGCGCGAAACCAGGTGTCCTCGAGTTGCACGACACGGTCAAAGGGTGCGCCCGGACTGGCCGCGCCCTCGGCGTCGGTGAAGAGGTCGATCGGAAGACCCGGGTTGTGCTCGCGGACCGAGGCCGCGGCGCGCGCGGCGAGGGCGCGGTACCCCGCGCCGGTCGCGACGAAGAGCACGCCGCGGCCCGCGTCGCTCATCGTGCCGGGGCTGCCGTCGATGCCGCGGGGGAAGCCGGCGCGCGGCCCCGCCTGATCCGCGCGTGCGCATCAGGCGGAGGACCGTCCGACGCCGCTGCGGGCCGGCTACGCCGCCCGCTCATGCGCCGCGCCTGCCGGAGAAGGAGGAGCGGCTCACGCCTCCTCCTTGATTTCCTCGCCGCTCTCCTGGTCGACCGCCTTCATCGACAGCCGCACCTTGCCGCGGTCGTCGAAACCCATGAGCTTGACGCGGACGCTCTGGCCTTCCTGGACGACCTCCTTGGGGTGGGAGACGCGGCCCGACGACATCTGGGAGACGTGCACGAGGCCGTCGCGCTTGCCGAAGAAGTTCACGAAGGCGCCGAAGTCCATGATCTTGACGACACGGCCGGTGTAGACGCGGCCGACCTCGGGTTCGTCGACGATCTCGGCGATCATCGCGCGGGCCTTCTCGATCGCCTCGGCGTTCGGGCTCGCGATCTTGATGATGCCGTCGTCGTTGATGTCGACCTTGGCGCCCGACTCCTCGACGATGCCGCGGATCACCTTGCCGCCCGAGCCGATCACCTCGCGGATCTTGTCCTGGGCGATCTGCATGGTCTCGATGCGCGGCGCATGGACGGAGAACTCCTGCCGCCCGGCGGTCAGCGCGCGGCTCATCTCGCCGAGGATGTGCATCCGACCGGTCTTCGCCTGCTCGAGCGCCTGGCTCATGATCTCGTGGGTGATGCCCGTGACCTTGATGTCCATCTGCAGCGAGGTGATGCCCTTCTCGGTGCCGGCCACCTTGAAGTCCATGTCGCCCAGGTGGTCCTCGTCGCCGAGGATGTCGGTCAGCACCGCGAAGCGCTCGCCCTCGAGGATCAGGCCCATGGCGACGCCCGCCACCGGCGCCTTCAACGGCACGCCCGCGTCCATCATCGACAGCGAGCCGCCGCAGACGCTGGCCATCGACGACGAGCCGTTCGACTCTGTGATCTCCGAGACGATGCGGATGGTGTAGGGGAAGTCGGTCGCCGCCGGCAGAACCGCCTGCAGCGCCCGCCAGGCGAGCTTGCCGTGGCCGATCTCGCGCCGGCCCGGGCCCATCATCCGCTGGGTCTCGCCGACCGAGTAGCCGGGAAAGTTGTAGTGCAGCAGGAAGTTCGAGCGCGACGTGCCGTGCAGCGCGTCGATCATCTGCTCGTCCTCGCCGGTGCCGAGCGTGGTCACCACCAGCGCCTGGGTCTCGCCGCGGGTGAAGAGCGACGAGCCGTGGGTGCGGGGCAGGAGGCCGACCTCGGACTCGATCGGGCGCACGGTGACGAGGTCGCGGCCGTCGATCCGCTTGCCGCTCTCGAGGATGTCGCCGCGGACGACCTCCGATTCGAGCTTCTTGAGGCAGGTCTTGAGATGCTCGCTCTCGCGATCTTCCTCGGAGAGAGCCTCGACGATCTTCTCGCGGGCGGCCTGGATCGCGCCCTGCCGCGTCGCCTTGTGGGTGATGCGGAAGGCCTCGCGCATGTCGGCCTCGCCGGCCGCCTTCACGCGGGCGTAGAGGTCGCCGTAGTCCGGCGCGTCGAAGGCGAAGGGCTCCTTCGCCGCCTCCTCGGCCATGTCGATGATCGCGTCGATCACCGGCTGCATCTGCTCGTGGCCGAACTTGACGGCGCCGAGCATTTCCGCCTCGGAGAGCTCGTAGGCCTCCGACTCGACCATCATCACGGCATCCTTGGTGCCGGCCACGATGAGATCGAGCCGCTGCTCGGGATTCTCCCGCAGCTTCTCCATGTCGTCGACGGCCGGGTTCAGCACGTAGGCGCCGTCGACGAAGCCGACGCGTGCAGCCCCGATCGGGCCGAGGAAGGGCGCGCCCGAGAGGGTCAGGGCGGCGGAGGCGGCAACCATCGCGACCACGTCCGGGTCGTTCTCCATGTCGTAGGAGAGAACGGTGCAGATGACCTGCGTCTCGTTGCGGAAGCCCTCGACGAAGAGCGGCCGGATCGGGCGGTCGATCAGGCGGGCGGTCAGCGTCTCCTTCTCGGTCGGCCGCGCCTCGCGCTTGAAGAAGCCGCCGGGCACCTTGCCGGCCGCGTAGTACTTCTCCTGATAGTGGACGGTCAGCGGGAAGAAGTCGAGGCCGGGCTTCGGCTTCTTGTCGTAGACGACCGCGGCCATGACGGAGGTCTCGCCGTAGGTGGCGATGACGCAGGCGTCGGCCTGGCGGGCGATCTTCCCCGTTTCGAGGGTGAGCGTGTCGTGCCCCCACTCGATCGACTTCCGGACGATGTTGAACATGAACTCTTCCTTTGCGGAACGGCGCCGCCCCCTGGCTGGCACCGCGCGGCGCGGACATCTGCCCGCGGACCCCCCTTTTTCCATCGTCGAGCTGTCCCTCGGGGTCGGAAGGGGGCCCTTGCGTACGGCGGCGGTTTCGGGACTTGCCCGGCGCACCGCCCGGCGCCATCGGCGAAGCGGCGCTTGGGTCGCCCCCGCGCCGCGCCAGTCGTTTAGCGGCGGATGCCGAGCCGGGCGATCAACGCCTGGTAGCGCGGCTCGTCGCGGGCCTTGACGTAGTCGAGCAGCTTGCGGCGCTGGGACACCATCTTCAGAAGGCCGCGCCGGGAGTGGTTGTCCTTGGCGTGGGTCTTGAAGTGCTCGGTCAGCGTCGTGATGCGGTTGGTCAGGATCGCGACCTGCACCTCGGGCGAACCGGTGTCGCCCTCCTTGGTCGCGAATTCCTTGATGACGCGCTGCTTGTCCTCGGGCGTGATCGACATCGGATGTCTCCTTGCATGAATACGGGCTGCCGTCGTCGGGCCGGCCGCGGCCAGGATGTCGTCCAGCAGGGTCGGGCCGATAACGGGCGTGCGCGGGCCTTCGGCCCACGCATGTCGCAGCGCGTATATGCCGGTTTCCGAGCGGAAAGAAAAGCGGAAACTCGAAAGCGCCGGGTGCCGCGGTTGCTCTCAGACCACCGCCTCGGGGGCGGGGAAGGGGACGCCGAACCGCTCCGCCGGGCGCGGGTCGTAGGGGGCGATGAAACCCTCCCGGTCCAGAGGCAGGCGGCGCGCGTTCGCCTCGGCCAGCGCGGCCCAGGCCGCCGTGGCGCTGGTGAGGTCGTGGTAGCGCTCCGCCGCGCCGGCCGGCAGCCAGTGCTCGAAGAGACGCCGCCGCAGATGCGCGACGCTCGGGTCGTCGTCGATGACGAGGCCGACCTCGGTGTCCCAGCGCATGCCCCGGCCGTTGAGGTTCGCCGAGGTGACGATCGCCTGCGCGTCGTCCGCGATCGCCACCTTCGAGTGGATGTAGACGATGTCGGCGCCGAGTGCTGTGTCCCGCCCGTCGCTCTCCCGCGGCACCCGCCGCAGCGGCATGCCGACGAAGGCGCGCGCGCCGAAGGCCCGCCGGATCCGCCGCAGGGCGCGGATCTGGAGCCACTCGCCGTAGCGGGCGTCCATCGCCGCCGAGTTCTCGAAGGCGACCTCCTCGGGCGCCGCCGGCAGCATGATGATGACCGAAAGATCCGGATTACAGCGCGCCGCCCGAACCAGGGCCCGGCTGATCGGCGTCGAGCGGAGGAACTGCGTCTCGATGTAGATGAGCCGCCGGGCCTTCTCGAAGAGCGCGACATGCGCCTCCTCGTTCTCGCGCGCCACCGTCTTCGGCGTGAGGCGGAAGGGGTTGCGGCTCGCGTCGCACGACAGCGTCCGGATCAGGGGAGGTGCGGGCGGCGGTATCGGCCGGTCGGGATCCCACAGCGCCTCGAGATGCGCCTGGGCCGCGGCCACCGCCTTCTCCTGCCGGGTGACCACCGAGACGTCCTGCCAGGTGTAGGCCGCGGGCCTGCGGTGCTCGAGGTCGTCCCAGCGCCGCTCGTCGACGTCGAGCCCGCCGATGAACAGCGTCTCGCGGTCGAAGACGGCGAGCTTCTGGTGGTAGGAGCCCGGGCGGATGTGCGGCATCGGCCGGCGCGAGATCACCGGCTTGCCGTCTTCCCCGAGCCGCACCCGGCGGCGCAGCCGCACCGAGTCGCGCAGGAAGCCCCGCGGGTCGGCACGCGCCGCGAGCCCCTTGCGCAGCCTGTAGATGCAGAGCGGCCAGAGCGCGAGGCGCCAGAACAGCCCCGCCCGCGCCGGATGCAGCGCCGCCGAGAACTGCAGCCCGCCGCCGGCCGCCAGCCCAGCCTCGCGGAACCGCCGCGCGCTGCGGGCCGTGCCCGCATGGATGTAGGTCACGAGGTTCGGGTCGAAGTCGGCGAGCAGGAAATGCACCGCGACGCCGGCCTTCAGCCGGTGGACCAGCAGGTCGAACCAGGTCTCGCCCACGAGCGCGCCCTCGGGCGAGCGCAGGCGGGTATCCAGGTCGAAGATGCGGAAGCCGGCCCAGATCTCCCGCTGGGCCGTAAGGAACAGGCGCTCGAGCTCCGGGAAGCCCTCCTGCGCCGTGACGAGCGGTCGCACGGCCAGCGCCGTCGCCGCGAGGTCTCTTGCCATGGACCCTTCACTCTCCCTCGAAGCGCGCGACTATAGCGCCGCCCGCGTTCAGCCGTCGAGCCGGAAGACGCGGACAGGATGGAGCTGGCCCGCGCGGTAGACACCAATCGCCACCGGCTGGCCGTCCGCGCTCGCCCAGGCCTCGTCGCCGTAGTCTAGGTCGGCCACGACCGGCGCCGGATTGCCGCTCGCGAGCCGCCGGGCCGCCACCTCCGGCACGGCGACCTCGACGAGGTCATGGAGCCCCGCCGCCACAGGCAGGAGCCGCGCCTCGAGCGCCTCAGCGTCGAGGCTCTCGAAGGTCGGCCAGTCGATGCCGTCCGCAGGCTCGAATGGTCCCGACCAGGTACGGCGCAACTCCGTGACGTGGCCGCGGGTTCCGAGCGCGCGGCCGAGGTCGCGCGCGATGGCCCGGACATAGCCGCCCTTGCCGCAAACCATCTCGAGCACCGCGTGGTCGGGATCGGGCACGTCCACGAGCTCGAGGGAGGCGACATGGAGCGGCCGTGCGGCGAGCTCCGGCGTCTCTCCCTCGCGCGCGAGCTTGTAGGCGCGCTCGCCGTCGATCTTCACCGCCGAGTAGAGCGGCGGCACCTGCATGATGTCGCCGGTGAAGTCCGCGAGGGCGGCCCGGACCACCTCGGCGGACGGCCGCACGGGGCTTTCGGCGACGGGGCGGCCCTCGGCGTCGTCGGTGTCGGTCTCGAGCCCCCAGCGGACGGTGAAGCGGTAGGCCTTGTCGGCGTCGGTGACATAAGGGACGGTCTTCGTCGCCTCGCCCAGCGCGATGGCGAGCACCCCCGTCGCCGCCGGGTCGAGCGTGCCGGCGTGGCCCGCCTTCTTCGCGCCGAGCGCGCCGCGCACGCGGTTGACCACCGTGGTCGAGGTGAGCCCCACAGGCTTGTCGACGACGAGCCAGCCGTGGATGTCCCGGCCTTTCCTGCGCCGCGCCATGGTGTTCAGTCCTTCTCGACGTCGCGGCGCACGGCCTCGCTCTCGAGAAGCTTGCGGGTCCGGTCCATCTGCTCGAAGGTCGCGTCGACCGCGAAGCCGATCTCGGGCGAAAACTTCAGCGTCATTCCAGACGTGACCGCACGTCGCAGCGCAGCCTTCTGCCGGTTCAGCGCCTTCACCACACCCTCGGCGTTCGCTCCGCCGAGCGGCAGGACATAGGCTGTCGCGTGGCGCAGGTCGGGCGAGACGCGGACCTCGCTCACCGTCACCGAGACGCCCTCGAGCTCGGGATCGCCGGTCTCGTCGCGCGCCAGCACCTCGGCCAGCCGGCGGCGGATCAGCTCGCCGACGCGGAGCTGCCGCTGGCTCGGCGTGCCACCTGGGGTCCTCGATCTGCTCATGTCCGCTCAATCGACCCGGGCGGGCGGAGAGTCAAGGCGCTCCCCGAAAAGCGCCGGGGCCGGCAAAACGACGCTCGTTCAGGCGCTTAGGCGGGTTTGCCGCTTGCAGCCCCGGGCCACGCCGTTCGATCGTGCCCTTTTCAGCGGCGGCCCGGCCCGGTAAACCGCCGGCAGGCGCAGGGGAGGCGGAGCATGGACGAGCCGGTTCGCATCGCGGTTGTCGGGGTCTCGGGGCGCATGGGCCGGATGCTCGTCGATGCCGTCGCCGAGAGCCCGAAGGCCTGCCTCGCCGGTGTCACCGAGCGGCCCGGCCACGACTGGATCGGCCGGGATCTCGGCGAGGCGATGGGCCGCGCGCCGATGGGCGTCCTCGTCCGCGAGGATCCGCTCGACGTCTTCGCCGAGGCCCACGCGGTGCTCGACTTCACGACGCCGGCCGCGACGATGGTCCACAGCGAGATCGCGGCCCAGGCCCGCCTCGTCCACGTCGTCGGCACCACCGGCCTCACGCGGGAAAGCCGCGAGCGCCTCGCCGCCGCCGCGCGCCACGCGGTGATCGTCGAGGCCGGAAACATGAGCCTCGGGGTCAACCTCCTGACCGTGCTCGTCCGCCAGGTCGCCCAGGCGCTCGGGCCCGAATACGACATCGAGATCGTCGAAATGCACCACCGCATGAAGGTCGATGCACCTTCGGGCACCGCCCTGATGCTGGGCGAGGCGGCGGCGCAGGGGCGCGGCGCCAACCTGGCCGACCTGGCTGAACGCGGCCGCGACGGCGGGACCGGCCCGCGCGGCGAGGGCGCGATCGGCTTCGCGAGCCTGCGCGGCGGCGACGTCATCGGCGAGCACGAGGTGATCTTCGCCGGTGGTGGTGAGCGGATCGCGCTCCGGCACGTCGCGACCGACCGCATGCTGTTTGCCCGCGGCGCGGTGCGAGCGGCCCTTTGGGGGCACGACAAGGAGCCGGGCCTATACGCGATGACCGACGTCCTCGGCCTCGGGCCGGCGGCAGCGGTCGGCCGGTGACGGCAGCAGGCCGGCGAATCGCCTTGTTCCGACACTGCGAGGCAGGCATTTTTCCGTCCGTGTAGTTGAAGCCTCGACTTGACTTAGCCTGTTGGCCCCAGGGGCCGGGCGGACCTGTCGATCTTGGTCCGACTGTATCGCAGCCGTCGCATGTCGCGGACGGCACCACACCGGAGACTGACGACTATGGCTACCGGCACCGTCAAGTGGTTCAACGCCACAAAGGGTTAGGGCTTCATTCGGCCCGCCAGCGGGAGCAAGGACGTGTTCCTGCACGTCTCGGCGCTCGAGCGTTCGGGCATCAACGGCATCGCGGACGGCCAGAAGGTCTCGTTCGAGCTCGAGCCGGGTCGCGACGGGCGTACTTCGGCCAGTTCGATCCAGCTGATCGACTGACACGACCCGCAGGGTGAATGATCGGGGCCCGTCGCAGGCGC
>SKOX01000410.1 GCA_007119835.1 Paracoccaceae bacterium | reverse complement strand
TCGACCGAGACGACCGGCGCCCGCGGGCGCGTCGCCTCCGCCGGCGGCCGCGGGCGCCCGGCGGTCTCGGGATGGCCATTGACCGAGATGTCGGCGATGTAGGTCAGGATCTTGGTCGCCCGGTCCTTGCGGCGCTCGAACCGGTAGAGGTCGGGCGTGTCATCGACGAACTTCGTGGTGTAGCTCAGGTCGAGGAAGGTCGGATGCCGCAGCAGGTTCAGCATGAAATCGATGTTCGTGCTGACGCCCCGGATGCGGAACTCCCTGAGCGCCCGGTCTATGCGCGCGATCGCTGCCTCCGGCGTCGGCGCCCAGGCCGTCACCTTCTCCAGCAGGCTGTCGTAGTGCCGCGTGATCACCGCGCCCGAATAGGCCGTTCCGCCGTCGAGGCGGATGCCCATCCCCGTGGCGCCGCGGTAGGCGGTGATCCGGCCATAGTCCGGGATGAAGTTGTTCTGCGGGTCCTCGGTGGTGATCCGGCACTGGATGGCGTTGCCGTGCAGCCGGATGTCCGCCTGGCTCGGGCAGCCGGTCGCCTCCTCGATCGTCTTGCCCTCGGCGATCAGGATCTGGGCGCGCACGATGTCGATGCCGGTCACCTCCTCGGTGACGGTGTGCTCGACCTGGATGCGCGGATTGACCTCGATGAAGTAGAAGGCGCCGCTGTCGCGGTCCATCAGGAACTCGACGGTGCCCGCGTTCTGGTAGCCCGCGTGCCGGGCGATCTTCAGCCCGAGCGCGCAGATCTTCTCCCGCTGCTCCTGGCCGAGATACGGCGCCGGCGCGCGCTCCACCATCTTCTGGCTGCGCCGCTGCACCGAGCAGTCGCGCTCCCAGAGGTGGTAGAGCCCGCCGTGGCCGTCGCCGAGCACCTGCACCTCGACGTGGCGGGCGTTGAGGATCATCTTCTCGAGATAACCCTCTGAATTTCCGAATGCGTTGAGCGCCTCGCGCCGTCCCTCGCTCACCTTGTCCTCGAGCTCGTCGGCGCTCATCACCGGCCGCATCCCGCGCCCGCCGCCGCCCCAGGAGGCCTTGAGCATGAAGGGATAGCCGACCTCGTCGGCCATCCGCCGGACCTCGCCCATGTCCTCGGGCAGCACCTCGGTCGCCGGGATGACGGGCACGCCCGCCGCGACCGCGACGCGACGCGCCGAGGCCTTGTCGCCGAGCATCCGCATCGTCTCTGCCTTCGGCCCGATGAAGGCGATGCCCGCCGCGGTGCAGGCGTCCACCAGTTCGGGATTCTCCGAAAGCAGGCCGTAACCCGGGTGGATCGCGTCCGCGCGCGACATCCTGGCGACGCGGATGATCTCGTCGATGGAGAGGTAGGCCGCCACCGGCCCCATCCCCTCGCCGATCCGGTAGGCCTCGTCGGCCTTGAAGCGGTGGAGCGAGAGCTTGTCCTCCTCGGCGAAGACCGCGACGGTCCGCTTGCCGAGCTCGTTGGCCGCACGCATGATCCGGATCGCGATCTCGCCGCGGTTGGCAATCAAGATCTTTCTGAACGTCGTCATCGACCGGCCTCCCGAACGGACATCCCGCGCGGGCGGAGCTTAGCCCGCGGCGTCCGGTTCGCAACAAGGAAACCGTCGCCTCAGCCCTTGGTCCCGGTCCGCCCGGCCTGCGCGGCAAGCGCTTCCTCGATGCGTGCCACCGCGTAGTCCGCCGCGTCGTGGAAGGGCTGCAGCAGCACCGTCGCCCCCCGCTGGCGCAGCTCATCGCCGTAGCGGTCGCTGTCCATCGCGAGCACGACCTCGCCGCCATACTTCGCGCTCCTCAGGCCGTGCAGGAGCGCGAGCTGGGCGTCGGCATCCGTCAGGGGACCCGAGACGCGCGGCACGGCGGAAATCACCGCATGCGCCTGGTTGAGCGGCAGGTGGCCGGCGAACTCGGGATCGGTCGCGTCGCCGAAGACGCCGGGATGACCCCTCTCCTGCCAGAACGTGAGCGCCTCCGGGTCGAAGTCGACGCCGAGCACCTTGTAGCCGCGCGCGATCAGCTTCTCGCCGATCTCGAAACCGTAGCGCCCGAGCCCGAAGATGATGAAGTCGTAGTCCCGCGCCGTCCCCGCCTCGTCGAGCCCCTCCTCGCGATAGGCTTGGCGCCGCTCGAAGACCCCCAGCAGCGGCTCGAGCCATTCGTAGAGCTGGTGGCTGTAGGTGATCATGTAGACCGACAGCGCGATCGTCACGAGCCCGACCAGCGTGACGAGGCCCATGGCGCCCTCGCCGACGTGACCGATCGTCATGCCCATCGCCATGAAGATCAGCGAGAACTCCGAGATCTGCGCGACCGTCAGTCCCGCGAGGAATCCCGTGCGCTTGCGGTAGCCCATGTAGCCCATGATCGCCATGACGATCAGCGGGTTGCCGATCAGCACGAAGAGCGACAGCACCACCGCCGGCGCCACCTGCTCGCCCAGAACGCCGAGGTTCAGCCCTGCGCCGAGCGCCAGAAAGAAGAACAGCAGCAGGAAGTCGCGCAAGCTCGCCAGGCGCGAGCCGATCGCGTCCCGGAACGGGGTCGAGGCGAGCGACACGCCTGCGAGGAGCCCGCCCAGCTCCTTGCCGAAGCCGAGGAAGTCGCCGAGCGCCGCGAGCCCCG
This sequence comes from Paracoccaceae bacterium, assembly GCA_007119835.1. Taxonomy (GTDB): domain Bacteria; phylum Pseudomonadota; class Alphaproteobacteria; order Rhodobacterales; family Rhodobacteraceae; genus Amaricoccus. The sequence goes on along the minus strand of SKOX01000410.1, from coordinate 5,443 downwards.
CCGCCCAGCCGACGGCGAAGATCACCAGGAGCTCGGGCGAGCGCGACAGGTAGGCCATGAACGGCGTCGCCACCCAGGTCGCGAAGGCGATCACGAAGGCGAGCATGGCAAAGCCGCCCGCGAAGACCAGGACCACGTCGAGGAAAGCGCCGCCCTCGCCGCCGATCCCGACACCGAGCGCGGAGAGCGTGACCATGGCCAGCACCACGAAGATGTCCTGCACGATCAGGAAGCCGAGCGCGATCTTGCCGTGCAGCGCGGTGATCTCGCGCTTGTCCGACAAGAGCTTGACGATGATGATCGTGGACGAGAACGTCAGCGCCACCGCGATGTACAGGCTCGTCAGCCAGTCGATCCCGAGCACGAGGCAGATCAGGAACCCGAAGAAGGCGGTGAACGTCACCTGCCCCAGCCCCGTCGCCACCGCAACCCCGCCGAGGTTGCGCACGAGGTTGAGGTCGAGCTTCAGCCCGACGAGGAACAGCAGCACCGCGATCGCGATCTGGCTCAGCAGCGCGATCGCCTCCTCGGAATGGACGATCCCGAGCGCGTCCGGCCCCGCCAGCACGCCGACCGCGATGAATGCGACGATGAGCGGCTGGCGCAGGAGCAGTCCGACGAAGCCCACGCCCGCCGCCAGCAGGATCAGTGTCGCGATCTCGTAGAAGGTGTTGCCGGCAAGAGCGTCCATGTCGCCTCCTGTGATACACCTCCCTCTTAGCCGTCCGGCGGCCAGTTGCAACTTGACCTGCCTCAAGAGCCGGGCCTCACGACCCGAACATTCCCGGAACCGGAGGCTTTGCTTTTCGCCGCGCCGGCGTTAATCATGCGGCCATGACGAACGCCTTCGAGGAAGAGGCCGATGCCTTCGCCGCGGCCGCCCGCACGCCCCTGTCCATGCGGGCGATGGCCGCGCGTCCCGCGCCCTATCTCGACGACCTCAACCCGGCCCAGCGCGCCGCGGTCGAGGCGCTCGACGGCCCCGTGCTGGTGCTCGCCGGCGCCGGCACCGGCAAGACCCGGGCACTGACCACCCGCATCGCCCACCTGCTCAACACCGGCCGCGCCCGCCCCAACGAGATCCTCGCCGTCACCTTCACCAACAAGGCGGCGCGCGAGATGAAGCACCGCATCGGCAGTCTCGTCGGCGGCGTCGTCGAGGGCATGCCGTGGCTCGGCACGTTTCACGCGCTCTCGACCAAGCTCCTGCGCCGCCACGCCGAGCTCGCCGGGCTCAAGTCGAACTTCACCATTCTCGACACCGACGACCAGCTCCGCCTCTTGCGCCAGCTCGTCCAGGCCGCGAACATCGACGAGAAGCGCTGGCCGCCGCGCCACCTCGCGGGCCTGATCGACGGCTGGAAGAACCGCGCGCTCACGCCCGAGAAGGTGCCCTCGTCCGAGGCGCACGCCTTCGCCCACCGCGGCACCGAGCTCTACGCCGCCTACCAGGAGCGGCTGCGCACGCTCAACGCCTGCGACTTCGGAGACCTGCTGCTGCACGTCCTCGGCATCCTCCAGGCCCACCCGGACGTGCTCGAGAAGTACCAGCGCTGGTTCCGCTACATCCTCGTCGACGAGTACCAGGACACCAACGTCGCCCAGTATCTCTGGCTGCGGCTGCTGGCGGCAGGCCACCGCAACGTCGCCTGCGTCGGCGACGACGACCAGTCGATCTACGGCTGGCGCGGCGCCGAGGTCGGCAACATCCTGCGCTTCGAGAAGGACTTCCCCGGCGCCACGGTGATCCGGCTCGAGCAGAACTACCGCTCGACGTCGCACATCCTCGCCGCCGCCTCGGGCGTGATCGCCGCGAACGCGAGCCGCCTCGGCAAGACGCTGTGGACCGAGGCCGAGGGCGGCGAGAAGGTCCGGCTGATCGGCCACTGGGACGGCGAGGAGGAGGCCCGCTGGATCGGCGAGGAGATCGAGGCGCTGTCGCGCGGCTCGCGCGGCCTCGACCCGCTCTCGCCCGACGGCATGGCGATCCTCGTGCGCGCCACCCATCAGATGCGCGCCTTCGAGGACCGGTTCCTGACCATCGGCCTGCCCTACCGCGTCATCGGCGGCCCGCGCTTCTACGAGCGGCAGGAAATCCGCGACGCGATGGCGTATTTCCGCGTCGCCGTCTCGCCCGAGGACGGCCTTGCCTTCGAGCGCATCGTGAACACGCCCAGACGCGGCCTCGGCGACAAGGCTGTGCAGGAGATCAACCGCACCGCGCGCGAGCACGAGGTCTCGCCCCTCGACGCCGCCCGCCTGATCGCGCGGGACGGCGGCCTGCCGGCGAAGGCGCGCGGGAGCCTGGGCGCGCTCGTCGCCGACTTCGACCGCTGGCACGCCCAGGTGCGCGAGGGCGCCGACCACGTCGCGCTCTCCGAGGCGATCCTCGACGAGTCCGGCTATGCCGCGATGTGGCAGAACGAGAAGAGCCCCGACGCCCAGGGCCGGCTCGAGAACCTCAAGGAGCTCGTCAAGGCGCTCGACGAGTTCGACAACCTGCAGGGTTTCCTCGAGCACGTCGCCCTCGTCATGGACAACGAGACCGAGGAGGCGGCCGAGAAGGTCTCGATCATGACCCTGCACGCCGCGAAGGGCCTCGAGTTTCCCTGCGTCTTCCTGCCCGGCTGGGAGGACGGCCTTTTCCCGTCGCAGCGCGCGATGGACGAGAGCGGGCTGAAGGGCCTCGAGGAGGAGCGCCGGCTGGCGTATGTCGGCATCACCCGCGCCCAGCGGCTCTGCACCATCTCGTTCGCGGCGAACCGGCGCATCTACAACCAGTGGCAGTCGGCGATGCCCTCGCGCTTCGTCGACGAGCTGCCCGAGGCGCATGTCGAGGTGCTGACCCCGCCCGGCCTCTACGGCGGCGGCCTTAGCGCGGCGCCCTCCACCCTCGCCGACGTTGCCGCTCGGGGCGATGTCTACAACTCGCCCGGCTGGCGCCGCATGGCGTCGCGCGCGACCGAGCGCGGCATGGGCGCCCCGCGCGAGACCCGGACGATGACGATCGACGCCTCAGCCGTCTCGCCCTACGAGCCGGGCGCGCGGGTCTTCCACCAGAAGTTCGGCTACGGCACCGTCGAGGCCGTCGAGGGCGACAAGCTTTCGGTCGCCTTCGACAAGGCGGGCTCGAAGCATGTTGTCGCACGCTTCGTCACGACCGCAGAGGACGTACCCTTCTGACGCGGCCGTCGCCCGTCGCGCCCTGTTGTCCTCGTCCGGCGGATCGTGTTCCATGGCGGGACAACAAGGAGAGCCACGATGAGCGACAAGGACAAGGCGTCCGGCAAGCCCGAGAAGGACAAGGCAGACGAGGAGTCGAAGGGCCAGTACGGCAGCCTCGACGATCTCGGCCCCGGCGGCGGCAAGGGCTTCGACAAGGTGGAGCGCCCTGCCCGCCCGGACGACGACCGCCTGCCCGACCGGGACGACTGACCGCGACGCCTGAGCGGCCGCAGCGCCTCAAGGCGGCCGAACTGGCTGCGGCCGCCGCCTCGATGCCCTGATCACGGACGCCCGACCTCTGGCGGCGGGATACGCCGGAAAGCTCGGCACCGTTCCGAATAAAGCACCTGCTCGGGCTTGCACCGCAGAACCCGCGCGCCGGATGCGGCATCGCCTCACTTCAGCGGGTCGTGCCCCCAGTTCATCAGCGAGTACCGCCAGCGGCTGGTCTCCTTGTCGTCCTGCGGCCCTTCCTGGGCCGCATGCCGCCGGACGTAGCCGACCACCTTCTTCATGTGCGCGTAGTCGTCCTCGTCGAGGTCGTCCTTCTTCTTCCGCTTGATCTCGACGATGCGCCGGCCGGACTGGTGCCCGACCGCCTCGCTCTCGCCCTCGCGCGTCCAGCCGACGTTCTGGCTCTCCTCCGTCGCGAGCCACTCCTCGAGCTCCTTCGGCGCCATGTTGACCGCGTCTTCGAAGGCCTTGCGGATCTCCTGCTTCTCGCTCTCGTCCACCTGCCCCTCCTTGTCCGGTATGAAAACGCCAACGCGCGACGCGTCCCGGCGTTCGACGTGCGGCATTCCGCACCGCTCCCGGCACGCCCGCGGCCGCGCTGCGGTTTACCTTCGCGCTTGCAATGCCTACACTCTGCTGCAGTCGAGCTGCGCGGGCCGGTGGACGGCCCCGGGCGTCGGTCGTCCGGCGCAGCGAACGCAACTGGATCCGCATGCCGCGCGGCGTGGGCAGGATCCCCGACCGATCCGGAGACAGCCAATGACACAAGCCACCCCCGGCGACACCGTTCGCATCCACTACACCGGCCGCTTCCCCGACGGCGTGGAATTCGACTCTTCCGCCGGACGCGAGCCGCTCGAGTTCCAGATCGGCGCCGGCCAGATCATCAGCGGGCTCGAAGATGCGGTGTCCGGCATGCACGTCGGCGAGACCAACACGGTGACGATCCCGCCGGAAAAGGGTTACGGCCCCCACCATGCCGAGGCGGTGCGCACCATTCCGCGCGACACGGTGCCGGAGCACATCGATCTCGAACCCGGCCTGCGGCTCCAGGCCCAGCGCCCGGACGGCACCACGATCCCGCTCACGGTCGTCAACGTGGACGAGGCCGAGGTAACCGTCGATGCCAACCACCCCCTGGCCGGTCGGGAGCTGGTCTTCGACGTCGAACTCGTCGAAGTCGTCTGAAACGCGTAACGCGATCAAATTGGGCGAGGCTGCGGCGGAAGTCCGCGGCCGCCGCTTCAACGGTTTCGCTGCAGTCATGGGAATGTTAGTGTAAGGGTCGAGGCAGGTAGCGTAAGAAACGGACCGCAGCGGGCGCCCACCGGCGTCCCGGAGATCGGCGAGAGAACCGCAGCGGAGCAACGGATGGACGAGGCGAGATCTCGGGAGCCCCGTAAGGGGAAGGACGAACCGGGCATGTCCCAGCTTCTCGATCCCGTCGCCTGGGAGCGGCGGGTACGGGAGGCGCGGGCACGCCGGGCCGAAGCGCTTGCGCAACGCGGCCAGCGCCGTGGCCAGGGGCTGACCGATGTGCAGCACCGCCTGCGGCCGACACCGCCGCGCCCGAACGGAGCGCCGTCGCGCGACGGCGACACAGGCCAAGCTGCGCTCTCGCTCCGCCCGTTCGGATCCGCCGACGGTCTTGGACAGCGGAGGCCTTCCACGCCGGAGGCAGGCGGGGCTGGAGCGGTCGCGCCGGCCAGGACCGAGGCGGCTCCCGTCGGTCCAGCGGCCGAACCTGCAGTCGGCGGACGTCATGAGCGCGCGGCAGAAACCGTGCGCGAGGCGGCGATCAAGGCCGCCGGCGGACGTGCGGCGCCGGCCGCTCATCGCGACGTCAGCGCGACTGCGATGCCGGAAGGCCCGGCGGAGGCTTCTACCGTGCCTGCCCCGGCCAAGGATCAGCCCGGCTTACCGCAAGCCTTGCCGCACGTCTCGGCCGCTTACCAGCGGCGCGCGCCGGCGCCGGCGCCGGCCG
>SKOX01000128.1 GCA_007119835.1 Paracoccaceae bacterium | reverse complement strand
CGGACCGAGACGACGCCGCCAAGGGTGGCAAGCAGCCCGGCAGGCGGGGTGGCGCCGGCGGCGAGACCCCGCACGGCCTCGAAGCTCAGGGCGACGGCCGCCGGCACCGGCAGCCCGATCGCCGAGAGCCGGGCGAGCTTGGCCGCCCGGGCGCCGAAGTCTTCGGCCGGCACCGGACGGGTGCCGTCGAGGGGCACGACCGCCCGGTTCGCCTCGATCGCCTGTGTCTTCATTGCGGCGCAGCATACGCCTCCGGGCGCCGGACCGGAAGCGCCCCCGTCCGGTCTCACCCGCCTTCGAGCGCGGAGAACACCGCGACCCGGTTCATCACCGTGCGGATGCGGTGCAGCAGGCAGAGCCGGTTCCGCCGCACCATGGCGCTCTCGGCGTTCACCGTCGTCGTGTCGAAGAAGGCGTCGATCGGCCCCCTGAGCCGCGCCAGCGCCGTCATCGCGCCCTGGAATTCCTCGGCCGCCAGCGCCGGCTCCAGCGCCACCTCCGCCGCGTCGAGCGCGGTGTAGAGCGCGCGCTCCGCCTCGGTCTCGAACAGGCTCGGATGCGGGTCGAGCTCGTAGGACACCCCGTCCCGCCGCTCCTCCTGGCCGAGGATCGACACCGCCCGCCGGTAGCCGGTCAGCAGGTTCGCCCCCTCCTCGGTGCTGAGGAAGGCTTGCAGCGCCCGCACCCGCTCCACGAGCAGCACCAGGTCGTCCTGGCCGCCGAGCTGGAAGCAGGCGTCGATGACGTCGTGGCGGATGCCCTGCTCGCGGAGGTGGACCTTGAGACGGTCAGCGAGAAAGGTCATGATCTCGGCCGGAATAGCTTCCGACGGTGGCTCAGAGCCGCCATGGCCGCGCGCCACAAGCACGTCGCCCTGGGAGGCGGCTCGTGCAGTCCGCAGGCACACCTCGTCCACCTGCTCTTCCACGAGGCGGTAATGGTTCCTGAGCAGCGGCTTCAGCCGCACCCGCAAGCCATTCCCCAGCACCACCCGGATTACCCCGAGCCCCGCCCGCCTGAGCGCGAACGGGTCCTTGGATCCCGTCGGCTTCTCGTCGATCACCCAGAACCCGGTCAACATGTCGATCTTGTCCGCCAGCGCCACCGCCACGCTGGCCGGCGCCTCCGGCACCGCGTCGGACGGCCCGAGCGGCGCGTAATGCTCGGGGCAGGCGGCAGCGACCTCGGGCGGCTCGCCGGCCTCGAGCGCATAGTAGCGGCCCATCACCCCCTGGAGCTCGGGGAATTCGTAGACCATCTCCGACGCGAGGTCCGCCTTCGCCAGCTCCGCCGCCCGCGCCGCCAGCTCCGGGTCCGCGCCCACCGTCGGCGCGATCTCGCGCGCGAGCGCCGCGATGCGCGCGATCCGCTCGCCCTGGGTGCCGAGCTTGGCGTGGAAGGCCACGGCCTCGAGCTTCGCCCGCATCGCATCGAGGCCGGTCGCGAGGTCGTTACGCCAGAAATACTCGGCATCCGACAGCCGCGCCGCCAGCACCCGGGCGTTGCCGGCGAGCACGGTGGCCCCGCCGTCGGCCGTCTCGCGGTTGGCGACGACGACATAGCCCTCGATCCGGCCCGAGGCCGCGCGGACCGACAGGAACTTCTGGTGCACCTTCATCGCGACCTGCAGCACCTCGGGGGGCAGCGTGAGGAACCGCTCCTCGATGCGTCCCTTCAGCACCACCGGCCACTCGACGAGCCCCGCCACCTCGGCGAGCAGCCCCTCGTCGCGCACCACCTCGAGGCCGCGGGCGAAGGCGAGCTGCTCGGCGTCGTGCGCGATCTTCTCGGCCCGCTCGGCCGGGTCGAGGATCACGAAGGCCCGGCGCAGCTTCGCGGCATAGTCCTCGGCTCCCGTCACGCTGAACGGCTCGGGCGCCATGAAGCGGTGCCCGCGCGTGACGTCGCCGGCGACGAGGCCGTCGATCTCCACCGGCACGACGCTCGCGCCGGCCTCGTCGGACATCACGCAGAGGATCGCGTGCAGCGGCCGCACCCAGCGCAAGGCCCCGCTGCCCCAGCGCATCGACTTCGGCCACGGGAAGCTCCGCACCACCTCGGCGAGCACCTCGGCCACGACCTCCGCCGCCCCGCGTCCCGGCCGCTCGATGACGGCGATGTAGACCGCGCCCTTCTTGTCCTCCTGGACCTTAAGAGCCTCGCGCGCGACGCCCGCCGAGCGTAGGAAGCCCTCGATCGCCTTCTCGGGCGCGTCGACCCGCGGCCCGCGCCGCTCCTCGCGCAGCGCCGGCGTTCCCGAAGCCACGCCCTCGACGGCGAGCGCGAGGCGGCGCGGCGTCGCGAACGCGGCGGCATGGGCGTAGGTCAGCCCGCGATCGACCATGCCGCCGGTCACCAGCCGCTTCAGGTCCTCCGCGGCCTTCGCCTGCATCCGCGCGGGGATCTCCTCGGAGAGGAGCTCGATCAGCAAGTCGGGCATCACCGGAACCGTTCGTTGAGCTGCCGCCAGAGATAGGCCTGTCCGTCGGGATAGACCGCGAGCATGGTGTCGAAGCCGTTCGGCTCGTCGCGCGCGACGGCGAAGGCCTCGGCCCGCCCCGCCGCCAGGTCCTGCGTGAGCGCGCGCGCGTCGAAGCAGCGGAACCAGAACGGCGCCGTCAGCGGCGTCGCGTCGTCGACCGGCTCGGCTTCCGCCAGGGCGCCGGCTTCCGTCTCGAAGCACGCCCGCAGCTTCAGGGGCGAGGTTCCGGCGTCGATGCCCTGCCACTCCGCCACCGGGATCCGCTCCCTGTCCACATGCAGCGCCTCCGGCGCCTCGGTCTGCCCGTAGAAGGCGAAGAACTGGAAATAGACCAGTGCCGCCGCGAAAACGACGAAGAAGACCAGGAAGGCGATGATGACGCGCTTGCCGCTCAAGCCCGTCCCGCCTCCGCGCCCGCCGCCTCGGTCTCGAGGAAGGCGTCCGCGCACAGCTTCGCCAGCGCCCGCACCCGGCCGATGTAGTCCTGCCGCGCGGTGACCGCGATCACGCCGCGGGCGTCGAGCAGGTTGAAGAGGTGGCTCGCCTTGATGCACTGGTCGTAGGCCGGGTGCGCCATGACGATCGCCATGCCGGTCCGCGGATCGACCGCCGGCGCCTCGAGGATGCGCCGGCACTCGGCCTCGGCGTCCTCGAAATGCCGCAGAAGCATCTCGGTGTCGGCCACGTCGAAGTTCCAGCGCGAATACTCCCGCTCGGTCTGGCGGAAGACGTCGCCGTAGGTGAGCGGGATCGGCGCAGCGGGATCGTTGAACGGCATCTCCATGCCGTGGTCGTGGCCGAGCACGTACATCGCCAGCCGCTCGAGCCCGTAGGTGAGCTCTCCCGAGACGGGGCGGCAGTCGTGCCCGCCGACCTGCTGGAAATAGGTGTATTGCGAGACCTCCATGCCGTCGCACCACACCTCCCAGCCGAGGCCCCAGGCGCCGAGGGTCGGGCTCTCCCAGTCGTCCTCGACGAAGCGGATGTCGTGCAGGCCTGCGTCGATGCCGATCGCGGCCAGGCTCCCGAGATAGATGTCCTGGAAGTCCGGGGGCGACGGCTTCACGATCACCTGGAACTGGTAGTAGTGCTGGAAGCGGTTGGGGTTCTCGCCGTAGCGCCCGTCGGTCGGCCGCCGCGACGGCTGCACGTAGGCCGCCGCCCACGGCCTCGCCCCCAGGGCCCGGAGCGTCGTCGCCGGATGGAAGGTGCCCGCGCCCACCTCCATGTCGTAGGGCTGCAGGATCGCGCAGCCCTCAGCGGCCCAGTAGGCCTGAAGGCGCAGGATCAGCTCCTGGAAGCTGCGGGGGGCATCTCGCATGAACGGGCTCGCGTGACGACGGTTCGCCCTCCCTTACGCAGCCGGACGGTGGGAATCAACGCCCGGCATCCGCGCGCGGCGCCGTGGTTCCGCCGCTTGGTTCCGCTGCGATTTGTCGCAGTCAACCAATGTGTTGGCCGGTTTCGTGCGTGGCGGCGGCCGCCCGCGATCGCTTCAGCCCCGCCAGAAGGCCGCGGTAAAGATCACGAAGACCGTGAGGAGCTCGAGCCGTCCGACCAGCATCGTGACCGACAGGAGCCACTTCGCGGCGTCCGGCAGCCCGGCGAAGTTGCCCGCGGGCCCGATCTCAGGCCCGAGGCCGGGGCCGATGTTGGCCAGCGCCGTCGCCGCGCCCGAGACGGCGGTGATCGGCGGCAGGCCGAGCACAACGAGCGCGACGGTGACGATCCCCAGCGTCAGGAAGAAGAACAGGAAGAACGCCATCACCGCGTTCATCACGTCCGGCGTGATCGCCTGCCCGCCGTATCGCGGGATCACCACCCGGCTCGGGCTGTGCAGCCGCATGACCTCGGCCGCCACCGCCGCGTAGAGCACCTGGTAGCGGAAGACCTTGACCGAGCAGGCCGTCGAGGCCGAGCATCCGCCGATCAGCCCGACGACGAAGAAGGCCGCCACCGCGAACGGCCCCCAGAGCATGTAGTCGGCGTTGGCATAGCCCGTCCCGGTCATGATCGAGGTCACGTTGAACATCACCTGCCGGAGCCCGTAGCCCTCGGGCAGGTCCTGCCGCAGCAGCATGTTGAGCGAGAGCAGCAGGATCCAGCCGGCGAGAATCAGGAAGAAGGCGTGGATCTGCGGGTCGCGCCACAGCGGCTTCGGATCGCCGGCCACGAACTGGACGTATCGGATGAAGGGCAGGGAGGCGAGGCACATGAAGACGATCGCCACCCAGTCCGTCGCCGGCCCGAACGCGCCGAAGGAGGCGTCGTAATTCGCCATGCCGCCCGTGGCCAGCGTCGTCATGGCATGCACGATCGCGTCGAACATCGCGAGGCCCGACCAGAGATAGGCCATCATGCAGGCGAAGGTGAGCCCGACGTAGATCAGCGTGAGCTGCGCGGCGATCTCGCCCGCCCGGGGGAGGATCTTGCCCAGCGTGTCGAAGGCTTCCGACCGGAAGAGCTGCATGCCGCCGACCCGCAGCGTCGGCAGGAAAACCATCGCGACGACGACGATCCCGAGCCCGCCGAACCACTGCATCATGCCCCGCCACAGCAGCGTGCCCGGCGGCATCGTCTCGAGCTCCGAGAGCACCGTCGAGCCGGTGGTGGTGAAGGCCGACATCGCCTCGAAGAAGCCGTCGGTGAAGGAGACGCGCGGCGCGCCGAACACCAAGGGCAGCGCGCCGAAGAACGGGAAGATCGCCCAGATGCCGGTGGCGAGCAGGAAGCTCTGCTGCAAGCTCAGGCCCTTGCGCTGCCGCCCGGCACACGAGAGCACCATCATGATCCCGGCCGACACCGTCAGCAGTGCCGAGGTGGCGAAGGCCTCGGCGTTGCGCATGCCGGCCGCGAGGTCGGCCGCCATCGGCACAACCATCGAGAGGCCCAGCCCGGCGACGAGCCATCCGATGACGAAGCCGACGGGGCGCAGATCGATCATGGCCGCGAGCGTTGGAGCCGCCCCCGCGCCCTGTCAAGCCGCAGGCCGCGCCGCCTCAGCCGACGTGGTAGAGCGTGTCGAAAAGGCGCGGGTCGTAGCTTGCCTGCTTGAAGGTCTCGCCGACGGTCAGGATCGAGACCGCGTCGTGGGAATGCAGCGACTCCTGGTGGCTGGCCACCACGCGGAAGTCGCCGATGCGCGGCTCGCCCTCGAGCGACTTGCAGATCAGCCGCACCGCGTCCTCGACGAAGACCGCGTTCGAGCCGTTCAGCTCCGCGAAGGCCTGCTCGTCCTCGCGCTTGACCATGACCTGGGTCTCGGTCGGGATGGCATCGCGACACAACTCGACGATGTCCTCGAACCAGAGCGTCCGGTCGCCGACGACCTCGAGCGAGACGCGCGCCACCGACCGCTGCGAATGCGGCGTCGCGATCTGGTTGCGGACGCTGCGTGCATGCTCCGAAAGCTCGAGCGAGCAGGGGCAGGTCGAGGAGTAGACGTAGTCGAGATGCAGGATCCGCTTGGTCTCGCCCTCTGTCTTCACCATCTCGAGCGCGATGTTGTAGTACTGGTAGCCCTCGAGCCCGGAGCGCAGCGAGCGCACCTTCATTGGATAGCGGACGCGCATCTGGATGCGCGCGTCGTAGCTCTCGAGGTCCGCGAGGTAGGACGACAGGACGCCGTCGATCACCTCGAACGAGAACTCCCGCTCGGCGTGCTTGTAGAAGGACCGCATGATGCGGCTCATGTTGATGCCCTTCTTGTTCGCCTCGAGCGAGACCGAGCCCGTCACCGACGTCTCGAGCGTCAGGTCGTCGCCGTCTCGGGTATGAAACCGGATCGGCAGCCGGAAGTTCGAGATCCCGACATGCTGGATCTCGGCCTTCGCGCCCTTGATCAGGCTCGCAGGCCCGTTCTGCAGATCAGGCAGCGTCGCCACGTAGTCGGCATCTGCGCGGAAGTCCGAGGGATAGCTGCGCTTGAGCTGCGGGTAGGGCGCAGCCTCGCCCCGCAAGAGCGCGGAAAGGCTGCGGGCCGCTTCGCCGGCCGCGTCGTTGCCGGCCCACTGGAGCAGGACCCGCATCGCCTCCTTCGCCTCCGCCAGTGTCGGCTCGACCTGAGCTGAGCCTTCCGCCGCAGCGCGGGCGATCTTCGGGCTGAGCATATTCATGGGCACGTCCCCTCGGTTATCTCGCGCAGCGCAACGCTATCTGGGTCGGACAAGTGGGATTGGAAGGGCAGGCGGCGCCCGTCATTTCTCCTGCGACAGCTTAGCACATGCAATCGCTGCGCGAAACTTCTATCGCCAATTCCTGTTTGACTTGAATCGCGGGTGAAAGTTCAGGTTCGGCGCGCCGCGTCAAGCGCCTGGGAGAGATCCTCGACCAGATCCCGAGGATCCTCGAGCCCCACCGACAGCCGCACGAGCCCCTCGCCGATGCCGAGCGCGGCGCGCTGCTCCGGTGCTAGGCGCTGGTGCGTCGTCGTGGCCGGGTGGGTCACGATCGACCGCGCGTCGCCGAGATTGTTGGAGATCAGCACGATCTCGAGCGCGTTCAGGAAGCGGAAGGCCGCCTCCTTGCCGCCCGCGACGTCGAAGGCCAGCATCGTGCCGCCCGTCTCCATCTGCCGGCCCGCCAGCGCATGCTGCGGGTGGTCGGGCAGCCCGGGATAGATCATCCGCGCGACGGCCGGGTGGTCGCGCAGCGCCTCGGCGATGCCCGCCGCGGCCGCCGCCTGCGCCCGGCAGCGCAGGTCGAGCGTCTCCAGCCCCTTGAGCAGGACCCAGGCGGTGAAGGGGCTCATCGCCGCGCCGGTATGCTTGAGGTAGGGCTCGAGGGTCTTGCGCACGAAGTCGCGCGTGCCGAGCACGACGCCGCCGAGGCAGCGGCCCTGTCCGTCGATGTGCTTGGTGGCCGAGTAGATCACCACGTCGGCGCCGAGCGCGAGGCTGCGCTGGAAGACCGGTGTCGCGAAGACGTTGTCGACGATGACCTGCGCGCCCGCGGCGTGCGCGATCTCGGCGACGCCGGCGATGTCGATGACCTCGAGCGTGGGGTTCGAGATCGATTCGAGGAAGACGAGCTTGGTGTCGGGCCGCACCGCCCCGGCCCATTGTCCGAGATCGGTGCCGTCGACGAAGGTCACCTCGACACCGAAGCGCGGCAGCAGCGTCTCGACGATGTAGAGGCAGCTGCCGAACAGCGCGCGGGCCGAGACAACGTGATCGCCCGCCTTCAGCTGGCAGAAGAGGGCCGCGTTGACCGCGGCCATGCCCGAGGCGGTGGCGAAGCCGTCCTCCGCTTCCTCGAGCAGCGCGATCCGCTCCTCGAACATCCGCACCGTCGGATTGCCGTAGCGGGCGTAGATGAATTCGTCCGGCCCTGCCTCGATGAACCGGCGCTCCGCCGCCTCGGCATCCGGGTAGACGAAGCCCTGGGTGAGGAAGATCGCCTCGGAGACCTCGCCGTAGCCGCTGCGCCGGGTGCCGCCGTGAACCAGCGTGGTGCGAGGCCGTCTCTTCTGCGCCATTGTCTTTCCCGCCGCGCGACCCGGCGCCTCCGATCCCCGTCGCCCCTTACAACCCGGGTCGCGCACCGGTCAATGTCACGGGTGCGTGCAGGTCCCGCGGAGCGCGAGGCGCGGCCGCCCGCGCTCCTGGCCTGCGAGGAAGCCGCAGCCGGCGGCAGCCACGCGTTGATCGGCGAGCGCGGCATCACACATGGAGGGCGACACAGTGACGTCATGAGAGGCCCGATGCCCGCACCGATCGATCTCTACTACTGGCCGACGCCGAACGGCCGGAAGATCTCCATCGCGCTCCACGAGATGGCGTTGCCGTACACGCTCCACCTCGTGAACATCGGCAAGGGCGACCAGTTCGAGCCCGACTTCCTCGCCATCTCGCCCAACAACCGCATGCCCGCGATCGTCGATCCCGAGGGCCCTGACGGCAGGCCGATCTCGATCTTCGAGTCGGGCGCGATCCTGCAGTACCTCGCCCGCAAGACCGGCCTCTTCTACGGCGAGACCGAGCGCGAGCGCGTCGAGGTCGAGCAGTGGCTGATGTGGCAGATGGGCGGCGTCGGGCCGATGGCGGGCCAGGCGCACCACTTCCTCAAATACGCGCCGAACATGGATCCGCCCGCCGACCTGCCCTATGCCAAGGACCGTTACCGCAACGAGGTCGGCCGCCTCTACGGTGTCCTCGACCGGCGCCTCGAGGACCGGGACTTCGTCGCAGGCTTCTATTCCATCGCCGACATGGCGATCTGGCCCTGGGCCCGCGGCTGGCAGGGGCAGGAGCAGGACATCGACGACTTCCCGAACATGAAGGCGTGGCTCGCGCGCGTGGGCGATCGCCGCGCGACGGCCGAGGGCCATGCCCTGGCCGAGGAGGTCCGCTCCGACGCCGCCGGCGACCGTGGGGCCCAGAGCGTCCTCTTCGGCCAGCGCCACGCCCGTCGCGCCTGAGAGCCCGTCGCGCCTGAGGCCCGCCGGCCGGCGCCACGGCGCCGGCCGTCCCCGGCGTCGGCGGATGTGGGCCCTTAACCACACCGCGATTCCGTGATGTCGCACCGGGAACCGTCGCATCGCCCGAACGGTTTCCCTCTCGACGGGTCGGGGATTCCGGCGCTGTCAAGTGGGGAAGCGCCGTCCAAGGCGCGACAGGCAGGTACAGGCGAAGCGATGAGTGGAAGCATAGTCAGAAGGGCGGCCCGAGAGGCGCTGTTCAGGGAGCCGGGCCAGGGTCCGCCCGGCGCAGCAGGGTTCCGCGACGGGCGCGGCACGTGCGGGATCGGCTCGGTGCTCCGGACCCTGCACGGGCCGGTGGCGAGGGAGCCCCTGCCGGCCGACCTCGCCAACCTGCTGCAAGCGCTCGACAGCACCGAGCGGCACCAGCGGTCCTGAGGCGCCGCCGCGCGCGACGCGCCCCTGCGGCGTTTCGGGACGATCGGCGACCCGCGCCAGCCGCGCTTGCGGCTGACGGACAGCTGCCGCCATGCTAAACCCCGCGCGAATCGCTCGTGAGGTAATCCGCTGCCGCGTACACTGACGATCCGGCGCCCCGACGACTGGCACCTGCACCTGCGGGACGGCCCGGTGCTCGAGGGCGTGCTGCCGGCCTCCCGCGATTTCGCCCGCGCCATCGTCATGCCGAACCTCGTGCCGCCGGTGGTGACCACGCGCGACGCCGCGGCCTACCGGGCGCGGATCCTCGCGGCCCTGCCCGAGGGCCAGCGCTTCGAGCCGCTGATGACGCTCTACCTCACCGAGGCGACGGATCCGGAGGACGTGGCCGCGGCGCATCGCGACGGGCTGATCACCGCGGTCAAGCTCTACCCCGCCGGCGCCACCACGAACTCCGAGAGCGGCGTGCGCGACCTCGCCCGCGCGATGCCGGTCCTCGAGCGGATGGCCGGGGCCGGGATCACGCTCTGCATCCACGGCGAGGTCACCGACCCGGGCGTCGACATCTTCGACCGCGAGGCGGTGTTCATCGAGCGCGTCCTCGAGCCGCTCCGGCGGCGGCTGCCGGAGCTGCGCGTCGTGCTCGAGCACGTCACGACCGCGGAGGGCGTCGCCTTCATCCTCGGGGCGGAGGCCAACCTCGCCGGCACGCTGACGGTCCACCACCTGATCCTCAACCGCAACCACATGCTCGTGGGCGGCATCCGGCCGCACTACTACTGCCTGCCGGTCGTCAAACGCGAGCACCACCGCCTGGCGCTCCGGGCCGCCGCCATCTCGGGCGATCCGCGCTTCTTCCTCGGCACCGACAGCGCGCCGCATGTCGATGCCGCCAAGGAGACCGCCTGCGGCTGCGCCGGCGTCTTCTCGGCGCCGGTCGCGCTTTCGTGCCTCGCCCATGTCTTCGAGGAGGAGGGCGCGCTCGCCCGGCTCGAGGCTTTCGCCTCGCTGCACGGGCCCGCCTGGTACGGCCTTCCGGCGAACGCCGAGACCATCACGCTGGAGCGGTCCGACGTGCCCGTCGCGCGGCCCGCCTGTGCCGAGACCGGCGCCGGCGCGGTCACCGTCTTCGACCCCGGCTTCCCCCTCCACTGGCGCGTCACCTGAAGAGCGAGGCCCGCGCATGATCCCCACGACCGCCCCCTCGGATGCCGAGATCGCACGCCTCACCGCGCGCGCGCTGCTCGAGATCGAGGCTGTGCACTTCCGCGCGGACGAGCCCTACCGCTTCACCTCGGGCCTGCACGCGCCGGTCTACATCGACTGCCGCAAGCTGATCTCGTTTCCGCGCATCCGCTCCGCGCTGATGGACTTCGCCTGCGCCAAGGTGATGCGCGCGGCCGGCTTCGAGCGGTTCGACGCCGTGGCGGGCGGCGAGACCGCGGGCATTCCCTTCGCGGCCTGGATTGCCGAGCGGCTCGGCCTGCCGATGCTCTACGTCCGCAAGAAGCCCAAGGGCTTCGGCCGCAACGCCCGGATCGAGGGGCACCTGCCCGAGGGCGCGCGGGTGCTCCTCGTCGAGGACCTCGCCACCGACGGCGGCTCCAAGCTCTCCTTCGCCGCCGCACTGCGCGAGGCCGGCGCCGAGGTCGCCCACATCGCCGTCGTCTTCTTCTACGGCATCTATCCCGGTTCCGAGGAGAAGCTCGCCGAGCACGGCCTGACGCTCCACCGCCTCGCCGCCTGGGCCGACGTGCTTGCCGAGGCGCGGGCGAGCGACCGCTTCGATGCGGCGACGCTCGAGGCGGTCAAGGCCTTCCTCGAGGCGCCCCTCGAATGGTCGGCCGCCCATGGCGGCGCCGACCGACTCACGGGCTGACCGAGCTTTGGTTAACCAAGTAACGGGACCGTTAATCCCGCTTTAACCCCGCCTGCCCGAAAAAGGTGTAAACCTTCGGTATATGGCCCGCATCCAGCGCGGCGTCGGGCGGGCCTTCAGCTTGAACCGCGCGGCCGAACGCGCATCTTCCACCTTCTCATCGGGCCTCGGCCCGGCGGAACGCAAGGACGCGACAGACACATGCAAACCGAAACCCTCGAGGCGCTCGCGCCGGAGGTCGACGGCGACCTCGATCCCCACGCCCTCGCGCGCGAGATCGTCGCGCGCCTGACCTACCGCATCGGCAAGAGCCCGCGCTCCGCCCAGCCGCACGACTGGCTCGAGGCGGCGATCCTCGTGACCCGCGACCGGATGATCCAGCGCTGGATGGAGTCGCGCCGGCAGGCGTTCCAGAAGCAGGAGAAGCGGGTCTACTACCTCAGCCTCGAGTTCCTGATCGGCCGCCTGTTCCGCGACGCCGTCTCCAACATCGGGCTGATCGACACCATGCGCGCGGCGCTCGCGGAGCTCGGCGTCGACTTCGACGACCTCGTCGGGATCGAGCCCGACGCCGCGCTCGGCAACGGCGGCCTCGGCCGGCTCGCCGCCTGCTTCATGGAGAGCATGGCGACCGTCGGCATCCCGGCCTACGGCTATGGCATCCGCTACCGCCACGGGCTCTTCCATCAGGAGATCCGCGACGGCTGGCAGCTGGAATTCCCCGAGACCTGGCTCGAGCACGGCAACCCCTGGGAGTTCGACCGCCGCGACAGCGCCTACATGGTGGGCTTCGGCGGCTCGGTGGACTGGTGCGAGAGCCCCGAGGGGCCGCGCTACACCTGGAACCCGGCCGAGCGCCTCGTCGCCACCCCCTACGACACGCCGGTGGTCGGCTGGAAGGCCGAGCGCGTCAACAGCCTGCGCCTGTGGAAGGCCGAGCCCCTCGACCCGATCTCGCTCGACGCCTTCAACGCCGGCGACCACATCGGCTCGCTCACCGAGTCGAACCGCGCCGACGCGCTCACCCGCGTCCTCTATCCCGCCGACGCCTCGCCCTCGGGCCAGGAGCTGCGGTTCCGCCAGGAATTCTTCTTCTCGTCGGCCTCGCTCCAGGACATCGTCCGCCGCCATCTCGGGCTCTACCCGACCGTCGACAACCTCCACGAGAAGGCGTCGATCCAGCTCAACGACACGCATCCCGCGATCTGCGTCGCCGAGCTCATGCGCATCCTGATGGACGAGCACCTCGTGCCCTACGAGCGTGCCTGGGAGATCACCAGGGCCACGATCTCCTACACCAACCACACGCTGCTGCCCGAGGCGCTGGAGAGCTGGCCGCTGCCGCTGCTCGAACGGCTGCTGCCGCGGCACATGCAGATCATCTACGAGATCAACGCGCGCCTCATCAAGGAGGCCGCCCAGACCCACGGCCTCGACGACGAGTCGATCCGCTCGATCAGCCTGATCGACGAGAACGGCGAGCGCCGGGTGCGCATGGGCAACCTCGCCTTCGTCGGCGCCCACTCGGTCAACGGCGTCTCCGCGCTCCACACCGACCTGATGAAGGCCACCGTCTTCAGGAATCTGCACCGGATGTTCCCCGAGCGGATCAACAGCAAGACGAACGGCATCACGCCGCGTCGCTGGCTGATGCAGTGCAACCCCGGCCTCTACGACCTCACGCGCGAGACGATCGGCGACGGCTTCATGGAGAACCTCGAGGCAATGCGGGCGCTCGAGGCCCATGCCGAGGACCCGGCCTTCCAAGACGCCTTCGCCCGCATCAAGCGGCGCAACAAGGACCGGCTCGCGGCCCTGGTGCGCGACCGGATGGGCGTGCGCGTCGATCCGAACGCCCTCTTCGACATCCAGATCAAGCGCATCCACGAGTACAAGCGGCAGCTGCTCAACATCATCGAGGCGGTCGCGCTCTTCGACCAGATCCGCTCGCACCCCGAGAAGAACTGGGTGCCGCGCGTCAAGTTCTTCGCCGGCAAGGCCGCGCCGAGCTACCACCGCGCCAAGCTGATCATCAAGCTCGCCAACGACGTCGCCCGCGTGATCAACGGCGACCCGGCGGTGCGCGACGTGCTCAAGGTCGTGTTCGTGCCGAACTACAACGTGAGCCTCGCCGAGATCCTCGTGCCCGCCGCCGACCTCTCCGAGCAGATCTCGACCGCCGGCATGGAGGCCTCGGGCACCGGCAACATGAAGTTCGCGCTCAACGGCGCGCTGACCATCGGCACGCTCGATGGCGCCAACGTCGAGATCCGCGAGCAGGTCGCCCCGGAGAACATCGTGATCTTCGGGCTGACCGCCGACGAGGTCGCCGAGCGCCAGCGCGCCGGCTACGACCCGGCGAGCGTCATCGAGAGCTCGCTCGAACTCGGCCAGGCGCTGTCGGCCATCGCCTCGGGCGTGTTCTCCCCCGACGACCCGAACCGCTACCGCGACCTGGTCGACGGCCTGCACCGCAGCGACTACTTCATGGTGACCGCCGACTTCGAAGCCTACGCGGCCGCCCAGCGCCAGGTCGACGGCATCTGGGGCGATCCGGTGCGCTGGTGGCGCATGGCGATCCTGAATTCCGCCCGCGTCGGCTGGTTCTCCTCGGACCGGACGATCCGGGAATACGCTAGAGACATCTGGCAGATTCCTGTCTAGCCTTGCCCCCGGAGAGGGGAGAGTGCCATGTCCGGGGATGAACGGAAGGACGACGCGCCTTCGGGGCTCGTACCCGACGGCGCGGTCAGCGCCATCATCGAGGCCCGCCATGGCGACCCGTTCGCCGTGCTGGGCCTGCATGATGCCGGCGGCCGCCGCGTCGCCCGCGCCTTCGTCCCCGGGGCCGAGACGCTCGAGCCCCACACCCTCGACGGCCGCCGCCTCGGCGCGCTCGACCGCCTCGACCCCGCCGGCTTCTTCGCCGGCATCCTCGACATCGACGGGCGCCAGCCGCTGCGCCACCGCGCCACCCGCGGCCCGGACGAATGGTGGGTGGACGACCCCTACACCTACGGCCCCGTCCTCGGGCCGATGGACGACCACTTCATCGCCGAGGGCACGCATCTGCGTCTCTTCGACCGCCTCGGCGCCCATCCCATGCACCACGAGGGATCGGACGGCGTCCACTTCGCCGTCTGGGCACCGAACGCCCGCCGCGTCTCCGTGGTCGGCGCCTTCAACGACTGGGACGGCCGCCGCCACGCCATGCGCCTACGTCGCGACACCGGCATCTGGGAGATCTTCGTCCCCGGCGTCGCCGCCGGCCTGCCCTACAAGTACGAGATCGTCGGGCCCGACGGCGCCGTGCAGCCGCTCAAGGCCGATCCCTTCGCCCGCGCGTCCGAGTATCGCCCCGCCACCGCGTCGATCGTCGCGCCGAAGCTCGACCACGACTGGGGCGATGCCGCCCACCGCGCGCACTGGGCCTCCCTCGACGCCCGGCGCCAGCCGATCTCGATCTACGAGGTCCACCCGGGCTCGTGGCAGCGCGCCGACGACGACGGCTTCCTCTCCTGGGACGAGCTCGCCGACCGGCTGATCCCCTACTGCGCCGAGATGGGCTTCACCCACATCGAGTTCCTGCCGATCTCCGAGCACCCCTACGACCCGTCCTGGGGCTACCAGACCACCGGCCTCTACGCGCCCACCGCCCGCTTCGGCCCGCCCGAGGGCTTCGCCCGCTTCGTCGACGGCGCGCATCGGGCCGGCATCGGCGTCATCCTCGACTGGGTGCCCGCCCACTTCCCCACCGACGCCCATGGGCTCGTCCGCTTCGACGGCACCGCGCTCTACGAGCACGAGGACCCGCGCCAGGGCTTCCACCCCGACTGGAACACGCTGATCTACAACTTCGGCCGGCGCGAGGTGGTGAGCTTCCTCGTCAACAACGCGCTCTACTGGGCGGAGTATTTCCACGTCGACGGCCTGCGCGTCGATGCGGTGGCCTCGATGCTCTACCTCGACTACTCGCGCAAGGAAGGCGAGTGGGTGCCGAACGTCCACGGCGGGCGCGAGAACATCGAGGCGATCGCCTTCCTCCAGGCGATGAACCGCGCCGTCTACGGCTCCCATCCCGGCATCCTGACCATCGCCGAGGAATCCACCTCCTGGCCCAAGGTGAGCCACCCGGTCCACGAGAACGGCCTCGGCTTCGGGTTCAAGTGGAACATGGGCTTCATGCACGACACGCTGGCCTATCTCGCGAGGCCCAGCGTCCACCGCAAGCACCACCACAACGAGCTGACCTTCGGGCTGCTCTACGCCTTCACGGAGAACTTCGTCCTGCCGCTCAGCCACGACGAGGTCGTGCACGGCAAGGGCTCGCTGATCGAGAAGATGGCCGGCGACGACGGCATGCAGAAGTTCGCCACGCTGCGCGCCTACTACGCCTTCATGTGGGGCTATCCCGGCAAGAAGCTGCTCTTCATGGGCCAGGAATTCGCGCAAGGAAGGGAATGGTCCGAGGCCCGCGCCCTCGACTGGCACCAGGCGGACCAGCCGCTCCACCGCGGCGTGAAGCGGCTCGTCGCCGACCTCAACCGGCTCTACCAGGCCGAGCCCGCGCTTCACGCCCGCGACTGCGAGCCCGAGGGCTTCGAGTGGCTGATCGCCGACGACCACGAGAACTCGATCTACGCCTGGCTCCGCCGCGGCCCCGGCGGCCAGCCGGTCGCGGTGGTGACCAACTTCATGCCTGTCCCGCGCAGCCGCTACCGTGTGCCCCTGCCGCATGCCGGGCGCTGGACGGAGATCCTCAACACCGACGCCACGGGCTACGACGGCGGCGGCGAGGGCAACATGGGCGGCGTCACCGCCGAGGCGACCGAGGGCCGCGCCACGGCCGAGCTGCACCTGCCCGGGCTCTCGACCGTCTGGCTGCGCTACGAGCCCGGACCATGAGCCAGACGAGGGAGGGACGATCATGGAGAGGCGGATGCAACCGCTCGCGCGCGACGCGATGGCCTACGTGCTGGCCGGCGGCCGCGGCAGCCGGCTGAAGGAGCTGACCGACATCCGCGCCAAGCCGGCGGTGTATTTCGGCGGCAAGACCCGGATCATCGACTTCGCGCTGTCGAACGCGCTGAATTCCGGCGTCCGTCGCCTCGCCGTGGCGACGCAGTACAAGGCCCACTCGCTGATCCGCCACCTGCAGGGCGGCTGGAACTTCCTGCGGCCCGAGCGCAACGAGAGCTTCGACATCCTGCCCGCGAGCCAGCGCGTCTCCGAGACCCAGTGGTACGAGGGCACCGCCGACGCCGTCTTCCAGAACATCGACATCATCGAGGACCACGGGCCCGAGTACATGATCATCCTCGCGGGCGACCACGTCTACAAGATGGACTACGAGGTCATGCTCCGCCAGCACGTCGACTCGGGCGCCGACGTCACCGTCGGCTGCCTCGAGGTGCCGCGCATGGAGGCGGTCGCCTTCGGCGTGATGCATGTCGATGCCGAGGACCGCATCACCGCCTTCGTCGAGAAGCCCGCCGACCCCCCGGCCATTCCCGGCATGCCGAACACGGCGCTGGCGTCCATGGGCATCTACGTCTTCAAGACGAGTTTCCTGATGGACGAGCTTCGCCGCGACGCGCACACCCCCGGCTCGCGGCGCGACTTCGGCAGCGACATCATCCCGCATATCGTCAAGCACGGGAAGGCGGTCGCCCACCGCTTCTCGACCTCCTGCGTGCGGTCGGCGCACGAGACCGTGTCCTACTGGCGCGACGTCGGCACCGTCGACGCCTACTGGGAGGCGAACATCGACCTCACCGACGTCCAGCCCGAGCTCGACCTCTACGACACCGACTGGCCGATCTGGACCTATGCCGAGATCAAGCCGCCGGCGAAGTTCGTGCACGACGACGACGGCCGCCGCGGCATGGCCGTCTCCAGCCTCGTCTCCGGCGACTGCATCATCTCCGGCGCGGCGCTCCGGCGCAGCCTGATCTGCACCGGCGCCCGGATCAACTCCTACTCGACGCTCGAGGAGGCCGTGATCCTGCCCGACGTCACCATCGGCCGGAACGTCCGCCTCTCGCGGGTCGTCGTCGACCGCGGCGTCCTTGTCCCCGAGGGGCTCATCGTCGGCGAGGATCCCGAGCTCGACGCCCGCCGCTTCCGCCGCACCGACCGCGGCGTCTGCCTGATCACCCAGTCGATGATCGACCGGCTTTGACGGCAGGCCCGCGCGCGCGCCCCGGAGGCACATCAGGGATGAATCGCATTGAAACCATGAGCGTGCAGCGTGTCCTGGTGTGGGCGCGCCTTCAGGCGCCGCGGATGGCCGCCTGAGATGCGCGTCCTTTCCGTCGTCTCCGAGCTCTATCCCTTCGTCAAGACCGGCGGCCTCGCCGACGTCGCCGGCGCCCTGCCGCCCGCGCTCAGGGGCCATGGCATCGACATGCGTTCGCTGCTGCCGGCCTATCCTTCCGTCGTCGCGCGCACCGGCTGGGGCGAGGTCGTGCACCACTGGCCCGACTACTACGGCGGCGAGGCCCGGCTCCGCCGGCTCGAGGCCGAGGGCCACCGCCTCTTCCTCCTCGACGCGCCGCACCTCTACGACCGCCCCGGCGGCCCCTACACCGACCCCGCCGGCGTCGACCATCCCGACAACTGGCGCCGCTTCGCCGCCCTGTCGCGCGCCGGCGCCGACCTCGCCCGCGGCCTCATCTTCGACTTCCGTCCCGACATCGTCCACGCCCACGACTGGCAGACCGCGCTCGCCGCCGCCTTCGTCCATTACGACGGCACGCCCTCGGCGAGCGTCGTCACGGTCCACAACCTCGCCTTCCAGGGCCAGTTCGACGCCGGCATCTTCCCCGCGCTCGGCCTGCCGCCCGACGCCTTCTCGATCCACGGCGTCGAGTATTACGGCGGGGTCGGCTTCCTGAAGGCGGGGCTGAAGCTCGCCACCGGCATCACCGCCGTCTCGCCGACCTATGCCGAGGAAATCCGCACCCCCGAGGGCGGCATGGGCCTCGCAGGCCTGCTCTCCGACCGGGTCGACGACCTCTGCGGCATCGTCAACGGCATCGACGCCGCCGCCTGGGACCCCGCGTCCGACCCGCACCTGCCGGCCCGCTTCACCGCCGACGACCGGCCCGCGCGCCAGGTGAACCGCCGGGCGCTGGAGGCGCGCTTCGGCCTCGACGCCGACGACGCCCCGATCTTCTCCGTCGTCAGCCGGCTCACCTGGCAGAAGGGCATCGACCTGCTCGCGGAGACCGCCGACCATCTCGTCGGCCTCGGGGCCAAGCTCGCCGTCCTCGGCAGCGGCGACCCCGGCCTCGAGCACGCCTTCCGCGAGGCCGCCACCCGCCATCCCGGCCGGATCGGGACCGTGATCGGCTACGACGAGCCGCTCGCGCACCTTCTCCAGGGCGGCGCCGACGCCATCCTCATCCCCTCGCGCTTCGAGCCCTGCGGCCTCACCCAGCTCTACGGCCTGCGCTACGGCTCGGTGCCGGTGGTCGCCCGCGTCGGCGGCCTCGCCGACACGGTGATCGACGCCAACCACGCCGCCCTCGTCGCCGGCGTCGCCACCGGCATCCAGTTCAGCCCCGTGGACGTGCCCGCGCTGCGCAAGGCGATCCGCCGCGCCGTGCACCTCTACCACAGTCCCGGCATCTGGACGCGGCTGCGCCGGGAGGGCATGAAGGCCGACGTCTCCTGGGACCACAGCGCCGCCGACTACGCCGCGCTCTACCGCGACCTGCTGGATCGGAGCCGCCGATGATCAAGACCGTGCCCACCACGCCCTACGACGACCAGAAGCCCGGCACCTCCGGCCTGCGCAAGAAGGTTCCCCACTTCCAGCAGCCGAACTACGTCGAGAACTTCGTCCAGTCGATCTTCGACAGCCTGCAGGGCCGCGACGGCCAGACCCTCGTGATCGGCGGCGACGGCCGCTACTTCAACCGCGAGGTCATCCAGATCGCGCTCAGGATGGCCGCCGCCAACGGCTTCGCCCGCACGATCGTCGGCCGGGGCGGCATCCTATCGACGCCCGCCGCCTCCAACCTCATCCGCGCGCGCGCCGCCTTCGGCGGCATCATCCTCTCGGCCTCGCACAACCCCGGCGGCCCGACCGAGGACTTCGGCATCAAGTACAACGCCTCCAACGGCGGCCCGGCGCCCGAGCGCATCACCGAGGCGATCTTCGCCCGCAGCCGCGAGATCGCCGAGTACCGCATTCTCGCCGCCGCCGACCTCGACCTCGACGCCCTCGGCACCCGGGATCTCGGCGGCATGACCGTCGAGGTCGTCGATCCCGTCGAGGACTACGCCGCCCTGATGGAGCGGCTCTTCGACTTCGACGCGATCCGCGACCTGTTCCGCGGCGGCTTCACCATGGCCTTCGACGCCATGCACGCCGTCACCGGGCCCTACGCCCGCGAGATCCTCGAGAACCGCCTCGGCGCTGCCGCCGGCACCGTGATGAACGGCGAGCCGCTGCCCGACTTCGGCGGCCACCACCCCGACCCGAACCTCGTCCACGCGCGGGAGCTCTACGACCGGATGATGGGGGATGACGCCCCCGACTTCGGCGCCGCCTCCGACGGCGACGGCGACCGCAACCTGATCATCGGCCGCGGCATCTTCGTCACGCCGTCGGACAGCCTCGCACTGCTTGCCGCCAACGCCCACCTCGCGCCCGGCTATGCCGGCGGCCTCAAGGGCATCGCCCGCTCGATGCCGACCTCGGCCGCCGCCGACCGCGTCGCCGAGCGGCTCGGCATCCCGCTCTACGAAACGCCCACGGGGTGGAAGTTCTTCGGCAACCTGCTCGACGCCGGCCGCGCCACCCTCTGCGGCGAGGAGAGCGCCGGCACCGGCTCCGACCACGTCCGCGAGAAGGACGGCCTCTGGGCGGTGCTGCTCTGGCTGAACATCCTCGCCGCCCGCCGGCAGTCGGTGAAGGAGATCGTCCACGAACACTGGCGCAGCTTCGGCCGCGACTACTACACGCGCCACGACTACGAGGGGATCGACACCGCCCCGGCCGAGGCGCTGATGGCCGATCTCCGCGCCCGCCTGCCCGAACTGCCCGGCTCCACCGCCGCCTCCATGACCGTCGAACGCGCCGACGACTTCGCCTACCACGACCCCGTCGACGGCTCCGAAGCCCGCGCCCAGGGCATCCGCATCTACTTCCGCGGCGGCGCCCGCGCGGTCTTCCGCCTCTCGGGCACCGGCACCTCGGGCGCCACGCTCAGGGTCTATCTCGAGCGCTACGCGCCGGGGCCCGACGGCCTCGACCGCGACCCGCAGGAGGCGCTCGCCGACGTCATCACCGAGGCGAACGCCATCGCCGGCATCCGCGCCCGCACCGGGCGGACCGCCCCCGACGTGGTCACCTGACGCGGATGCCCGTCCGAGGGCGCGTCGTCGTTCGGGATCGATAGCTTGACCGAAGATCCACTGTGAAAGACCAGCCTCTTCCCGACGAACTCGCCGGGGCGCCCGGCCTCGGCGCCACGCCGCTGCCGGGCGGCGGCGTCCGCTTCGCCGTGCGGTCGCGGCACGCCACCCGCCTCTCGGTCTGCCTGTTCGATCCCCGCACCGGGCGCGAGACCCAGCGCGTGCCGATGGACCGCGACGGCGACCTCCACACCGCCCACGTCCCCGGCCTCGGCCCCGGCGCCCGCTACGGCCTGCGCGCCCACGGCCCCTGGGAGCCCGGCCTCGGCCACTGGTTCGACCCCGCCAAGCTCCTCGTCGATCCCTACGCCCTCGCCCTCGACCGGCCCTTCCGCCACGACCCGCGCCTCGCTCGCCACGGCCACGACACCGCCCACCTCGTCCCCAGGGCGATCGTCGCCGACCTGCCCCCGCCGGTCCCGTCCGCGCCGCCGCGCTTCCGCCCGGGCGGCCTGATCTACGAGCTCTCCGTCCGCGCCTTCACCATGCGCCACCCCGACGTGCCCGAGGCGCAGCGCGGCACCGTCGCGGCCCTCGCCCACCCGGCGATCCTCGAGCACCTGACCCGCCTTCACGTCTCGGCGGTCGAGCTGATGCCGATCACCGCCTGGATCGACGAGCGCCATCTCGCCCGCCTCGGCCTCACGAACGCCTGGGGCTACAACCCGGTCGTCTATCTCGCCCCCGACCCGCGGCTCTGCCCCGGCGGCCTGCCCGAACTGCGCGCCACCGTCGAGGCCCTGCACGACGCCGGCATCGGCGTGCTCCTCGACGTCGTCTTCAACCACACCGGCGAGAGCGACGCCCACGGCCCGATCCTTTCCCTGCGCGGCCTCGACAACGCCACCTACTACCGCCACGACGACGAGGACCGCCTGATCAACGACACCGGCTGCGGCAACACGCTCGCGTGCGAGCAACCCGCCGTCCGCCGCCTCGTCCTCGACGCCATGCGCCACTTCGTCCGTCACGCCGGCGTCGACGGCTTCCGCTTCGACCTCGCCCCGATCCTCGGCCGCCTGCCATCGGGCTTCGCGCCCGACGCCCCGCTCCTGACCGAGATCCGCTCCGACCCCGTCCTCGCCGACCGCGTGCTGATCGCCGAGCCCTGGGACATCGGCCCCGGCGGCTACAATCTCGGGCGCTTCCCCGCGCCGTTCCTCGAGTGGAACGACCGCTTCCGCATCACCGTCCGCCGCTTCTGGAAGGGTGCCCGATACGAGCTCGGGCCGCTCGCCACCGCGCTCGCCGGCTCGTCCGAGATCTTCCACCACACGCCCGAGACCCTCGAGACCCGCACCGTCAACTTCGTTGCCGCCCACGACGGCATGACGCTGGCCGACCTCGTCGCCTTTTCTCACAAGCACAACGAGGCGAACGGCGAGGCGAACCACGACGGCGAGCACGACAACCACTCCTGGAACCACGGCCACGAGGGCCCGACCGACGACCCCGCGATCCGCGCCGCCCGCGCCGCCGACATCCGCGCGCTGCTCGGCACCCTCTTCGCCTCCCGCGGCACCATCATGCTGACCGCCGGCGACGAGTTCGGGCGGAGCCAGGCCGGCAACAACAACGCCTATGCCCAGGACAACGCCATCACCTGGCTCGACTGGCAGAACCGCGACCGCGCCCTCGAGGCGCACGTCGCCGACCTCGCGGGCCTGCGCGCAAGGCTGCCGCTCCTCTCCGACCCGCGCTTTCTCACCGGCAGCGGCGATCCGCCCGACGTCGTCTGGCTCGTGCCCGGCGGTCGTCCCATGACGCCGGCCGAGTGGGAGGGCGAGGTCGCCGACACGCTCGCGATGGTGCTCGCCTCGCCCGAGAAGCGCGTCGCGGTCCTAATCAACCGTTCCGGCCATGCGGTCCGCTTCCACCTGCCGCGGCGGCAGGGCTTCGCCTGGACGCGCGGCACCTCGACCCCGGCGCGCTCGGTCCGCATCCTCGAGGACCATCCGATCGGCAGACGCGCGCCGACCGCATCCTGACCCTGCTGCCCTTTCGCAGCACCAGCCCTATCTGGGCGCGTCGGATAGAGGAGAGGCACATGGACCGCCGCAGCCTGATCAAGTCCGCGCTCGCCGGCCTCCTCGGCGCCGCCACGGCACCGGCCGCCCGCGCGCTCGCCGAAGCCGCGGAGGCCCCGGCCGAGCCCTTCGACTTCGAGCGCCTCGCCGCAAAGGCGGAGGCCGCCTCGCGCCGGCCCTACGCGCGCCCGCTCATGGACCTCGCCGAGCCCTTCGCCGATCTGACCTACGACCAGATGCGCGCGATCCGCTACCGGCCCGAGAAGCTGTTCTGGGGCGGCGAGGACGACGCCTGGGCGATGGACCTGATGCCGCCCGGCTTCTACTTCGACGAGAAGATCGCGGTCCACCTCGTCCGCGGCGGCGAGGCGCGGGCGATCCCGTTCTCGACCGACTTCTTCCACTTCCACCCGACCTACTTCCCCTATCCGGACGGCACCGCGCCCGCCGGTCTCGCCGAGGACCACGGCTTCACCGGCGTCCGCTTCCGGCACCCGCTGAACCGGCCGGGCGTCTGGGACGAGGTCGCGGTCTTCCAGGGCGCGAGCTACTTCCGCGCCGTCGCGCGCGACACCTTCTACGGCCTCTCCGCCCGCGGCCTCGCCATCGGCACCGGCGAGGCTGGGCCCGAGGAATTCCCGCTCTTCACCGCCTTCTGGATCGAGGAGCCCGCGCCCGGCGCCGAGCGCCTGCGCCTCTGGACGCTCCTCGACGGCCCCTCGGTCGCCGGCGCCTACCAGCTGACGATCCGTCCGGGCGCCGAGACGGTCATGGACATCCGCCTCGCGCTCTACCCGCGGCGCGAGATCGGCAACGCCGGCGTAGCACCCCTCACCTCGATGTACTTCTTCGGCCCCGAGCGCCGCGCCGGCTGGGACGACTTCCGCGACGCCGTGCACGATTCCGACGGCCTCTCCATCGTCAACGGCGCCGGCGAGACGATCTGGCGGCCGCTGACCAACCCGGCGACGCTGCAGTATTCCGCCTTCCAGGACGAGAGCCCCCGGCGGTTCGGGCTGATGCAGCGGGCGCGGGACTTCGCGCAGTACCAGGACGCCGAGGCGCGCTACGAGATGCGCCCCTCGGCCTGGGTCGAGCCCGCAGGCGACTGGGGGCGCGGGTCCGTCGACCTCGTCGAGATCCCGACGCGCGACGAGTTCGCCGACAACATCGTCGCCTACTGGCGCCCCGCCGAGCCGCTCGCGGAGGGCCGCCGCCACGACTTCGCCTACCGCCTCGTCTGGGCCCCCGCGGACGAGCCGGGCGAT
>SKOX01000318.1 GCA_007119835.1 Paracoccaceae bacterium | reverse complement strand
TCGAACTCCCACGACCGCGCGGGGTCGAACAGCACCACGGCCTCCACCCCCATCAGCCCGTTCTTGGTCCCGCCGAAGGACACCGCGTCGACACCCGCCTTCCAGGTCATCTCCGCCGGCGTGCAGCCCAAGGTCACCAGCGCGTTCGCGAACCGCGCCCCGTCGAGATGCAGCGGCATCCCGTGCGCCTTCGCCACGGCCGCGACGCCTGCGATCTCGTCGGGCGTGTAGGCCGTCCCCGCCTCGGTGGCATTTGTGACCGACACCGCCCCGCGCTGCACGTTGTGCACCGCAAGCCCGCTCCTGGCCGCCACCGCCGCGAGATCCTCCGCCCGCATCTTGCAGTCGTCGCCCGGGATCAGCGTGAGCTTGGCGCCGCCGGTGTAGAACTCGGGCGCGCCGCACTCGTCCTCGGCGACGTGGCTCCACTGGTGACAGAACACCGTCCCCCAGGGCGGGCAGAGGCAGGCGAGCGCCAGCGCGTTCGCCGCCGTCCCCGTCGCCACGAGATGCACCGCCGCATCCGGCGCCTCGAACACCTCGCGGATGCGCGCGACGACCCGCGCGGTGGCGTCGTCGGCGCCGTAGGACCCGACATGGCCCTCGTTGGCGCGGGCGAGCGCCTCCATCACGCGCGGATGCACCGGGCCGGCGTTGTCGGAGGTGAACCACATCGTCACTCGTCCTCCTCGATCACGTGATCCTCGAGGTCCTCCTCGGCGACCTCGTATTCCGGCACCATCCGGCCGCGCCGGCTGATGCCGGCGCTGTGTACCGTCTCCGGATCGCCCGAGATCAGCGGGTGCCACCGATAGAGGTCGCGCCCCTCGGCGACAAGGCGGTAGGCGCAGGTCGAGGGCAGCCAGGCCATCGCTTCGCGCAGCGTCTTCGGCGTCAGCACCACGCAGGCCGGCACGAGCTGCCGGCGCAACGGGTAGTTGCCGCAGCGACAGGTGCCGGTGTCGAGCAGCCGGCAGGCGACCGAGGTGTAGGCGAGCGCGCCGGTGTCCTCGTCCTCGAGCTTGATCAGGCAGCACTTGGCGCAGCCGTCGCAGAGCGCCTCCCACTCCACCGGCGTCAGCTCGCCGAGCTTGTAGCGGCGCCAGAAGCGCGGACGCAGATCCGGCTTCGGCCGCTTCGGGCGCGGGGCGCAAGCCACCGCTCAGAAGCCCGCAGCGGCGAGGCGAGCGCGCGCCTCGGCGACGTCGGCCCGCATCTGTTCGACCAGCGCCTCGACGCTCTCGAAGCGCAGCTCCGGCCGCAGGAAGGCCACGAGCGCCACCGAGAGCTGCGCGCCGTAGAGGTCGCCCGCGAAGTCCATGAGATAGACCTCCAGGTTGGGGAGGTTGACGCCGAAGGTCGGCCGCTCGCCCACGGAGGCGGCACCCCGCCAACGCCCGCGGTGCGGGCCGTCGAGGACGTCGACGACCACCGCGTAGATGCCGAAGCGCGGCGGGTGCAGGTCGCCGAGCGCGATGTTGGCGGTGGGGAAGCCCAGGGTGCGGCCGCGCTTGTCGCCGTGCTCGACCGCGCCCTCGATCCGGTGCCAATGCCCGAGCATCCGGGCGGCAGCCTCGGGGCGGCCCTCGCTCAGTGCCCGCCGGATCGCCGTGGACGACACGCCGCCGCCGGCCTCTGAGACGAGCGGCGCCAGCGTCACCCCGAAGCCGTGTCGCACGCCCATCGCACGCAGCAGCCCGCCGTCGCCCGCCCGCCCCTTGCCGAAGCGGAAGTCCGCGCCCGCGACCAGGTGGCGGATGCCGAGACCCGCGACGAGCACGCGCTCGACAAAGGCCTCCGCGGTCATCGACGCGAGGTCGGCGTCGAACGGGATCTCGTAGAGCTGCTTAACGCCGAGCTTCTCGAGCCGGTGGGCGCGCGCCTCGGCGTTCATCAGCCGGAACGGCGGGCCCTCGGGCTGGAAGAAGCAGCGCGGATGCGGTTCGAAGGTGACGACCCCGAGCGGCGCGTCGCGCTCGGCCGCCGCGGCGCGGGCGATCGCCAGCACCGACTGGTGGCCGAGATGCACGCCGTCGAAATTGCCGATCGCGACTACCGCGCCGCGGTCCGCCTCGGTCAGGCCTTCAAACGTCCGGTGTCGCCGCATGCTCCCCCGCCGCGCCCCGCGCCCGTCGCGGCTTCCGCCGCGCGCCGCGTCCATCGCGGCTCCGCGCGTATCGCCCAGCACCGGGCCGCGTTCAATAGGCGGGACGCCCGGATGTGCGGCGTGACGCGGGCGGCGCAGCCGGGCTCAGGCGGCGCAGCCGGGCTCAGGCGGCGTCGCGGCTCGGGACCAGGACCAGCGCCTCGCCCTTCAGCACCACCGTGTCGCCGACGGTGCAACGGCAGTCGAGGGTGGCGCGGCGGCGGCGATGGTCGATCTCGCGGACCTCGACGCGGGCCTCGACCCGGTCGCCGGGGCGGACGGGCGCGAGGAAGGTCAGCGCCTGCTTGAGGTAGACCGTGCCGTGGCCGGGAAGCTGCTCGCCGATCACCGCCGAGATCAGCGCCGAGGTCAGCATCCCGTGGGCGATGCGCCCGCCGAAGATCGTGCCGGCGGCGTAGTCGTCGTCGAGATGCACCGGGTTGTGGTCGCTCGAGACGTCGGCGAACATCGCGATCTCCCGGTCGTTGATGACCTTGGCGAGCGTCCGGACCATCCCGACCTCGAGATCCTCGATCGGGATGGTGCCGCGGCGGACACCCTCGGGCGCCGTCTCTGCCAGCGCCGCCTCAGGCGCTGCCTCAGGCGCTGCCTCTGCGGAAAGAACCTCGTCACGCGCGTCGAACATGGCGCCCCCTTGCCTCCGGTGCCTCGGGCCGCGGCCGGCATGATCACGGCCGCTGCTGCGCAACTATATTGCGCAACTTTGTGCCGCCTTCAAGGGGCCTGGGGGAATAAAATTACCTAGCCGTCGTTTGCACCTGCGAAGGATCAGCGCAGATAGGCGATCGCCGCGGTCGGGGTGAGGCGCGCCTCGCGCAGGAAGGCCTCCAGCCGTTCCGGATCCGGCCCGGCATCCGGCGAGGTTCCGGTGTCCTCCGCGGCGAGCCCGCCGGTGATGAACAGCGAATCGATGTCCTCGCCCAGAGCGCCGGCGACGTCGGTGTGGATGCCGTCGCCCACCGCGAGGACCGGGTCGTCGCGGCCCTCGGCATCGAGCCAGCGCCGCGCCATGCCGTAGATCGGCGCGTGCGGCTTGCCGAAGTAGAAGCTCTCGCCGCCGGCTTCGGTATAGGCCGCGGCGATTGCGCCGGCGCAGTAGATCCGCTGCTCGCCGACGTCGACGACGATGTCGGGGTTGGCGCAAAGGAGCTTCAGCCCCTTGTTGACCCCGTAGAGAATGGTCGCGCGGTAGTCGTCCGGCGTCTCGGTATGGTCGTCGAAGAGGCCGGTGCAGACGATGGATTCGGCCTCCTCCAGCGGGACGCGCTCGACGTCGATCGGCTGCTCGTTCTCGTCGCGGAAGAACACGAGGTCCCGCTCCGGCCCGATATGGTAGACCCGGCGCCCGAACATGCCGCGCGCCATCGCCTCCTGGGCCGCGTCGCCCGACGAGATCACCCGGTCATAGGCCTCCCGCGGCACGCCGAGCGCCGCGAGCTGGCGCATGACGTCGCGGCGCGGCCGCGGCGAGTTGGTCATCAGGATCACCGCGCCGCCGCCTTCGCGGAACCGCCCGAGCGCCGCGACCGCGTCGGGAAAGGCCCGCACGCCGTCGTGCAGGCAGCCCCACAGGTCGCAGTAGAGCGTCCCGTAGCCGCCGGCGACCTCGTCGAACCGCTCGATGATCCTGACCATTCTTCCCGTCTCCGCGTGGTTGCGCCGCCCCCTTTAGCGGCTCGCCGACGCAGGCGGAAGCCGGCCGGCCCGACAGCCGCCGCGGCGCAGGACGAGCGCCCCAGCGATCGCGCCATGATCGCACGTCGACCTCTTGACACGGTGTGGTGGACCGCCCTATCTCGGCGGCGTGTTAGCACTCGCCCCGGGTGAGTGATAACAGGAGGGGACGGGACCAGCGCTTCGTGTCTCGCCCCTTCGTCGCTGGAACGCAAGGAGGAGCTGTTCCCATGAACTTTAAGCCGCTGCACGACCGTGTCCTCGTTCGCCGCCTCGAAGGCGAGGAGAAGACCAAGGGCGGGCTGATCATTCCCGACACCGCGAAGGAAAAGCCGTCCGAGGGCGAGGTCATCGCCGTGGGCGAGGGCGCCCGCAAGGACTCGGGCGAGTTGATCCCGATGGCCGTGAAGGCCGGCGACCGGATCCTGTTCGGCAAGTGGTCGGGCACCGAGGTCCGCATCGAAGGCGAAGACTACCTGATCATGAAGGAAAGCGACATCCTCGGCGTCATCGAGGGCGGCAACGCGCAGAAGGCCGCGGCCTGACCCCTCTGACCCGACAGTCGCAACCCACAGCCTAGGAGTGACAGACACATGGGCGCCAAGCTCGTAAAATTCGACACCGACGCGCGGAACAAGATGCTCCGCGGCGTCGACATCCTCGCCGACGCCGTGAAGGTGACGCTCGGCCCCAAGGGCCGCAACGTCGTCCTCGAGAAGTCCTTCGGCGCGCCGCGCATCACCAAGGACGGCGTCACCGTCGCCAAGGAGATCGAGCTCGAGGACAAGTTCGAGAACATGGGCGCGCAGATGGTCCGCGAAGTGGCCTCGCGCACCAATGACGAGGCCGGCGACGGCACCACCACCGCCACCGTTCTCGCCCAGGCGATCGTCCGCGAGGGCATGAAGTCGGTCGCGGCCGGCATGAACCCGATGGACCTCAAGCGCGGCGTCGAGCAGGCCGTCTCCATCGTGGTCGAGGACATCAAGGCGCAGTCGCGCACCGTCTCGGGCTCCGACGAGGTCGCCCAGGTCGGCGCGATCTCCGCCAACGGCGAGACCGAGATCGGCCGGATGATCGCCGAGGCGATGCAGAAGGTCGGCAACGAGGGCGTGATCACGGTCGAGGAGAACAAGGGCTTCGAGACCGAGGTCGAGATCGTCGAGGGCATGCAGTTCGACCGCGGCTACCTCTCGCCCTACTTCATCACCAACGCCGACAAGATGGTGGCCGAGCTCGAGGACGCCATCATCCTGATCCACGAGAAGAAGCTCTCCTCGCTCCAGCCGATGGTCCCGCTCCTCGAGCAGGTCATCCAGAGCCAGAAGCCGCTCCTGATCATCGCCGAGGACGTCGACGGCGAGGCGCTTGCCACGCTGGTCGTCAACAAGCTCCGCGGCGGCCTCAAGGTCGCGGCCGTCAAGGCCCCGGGCTTCGGCGACCGCCGCAAGGCCATGCTGCAGGACATCGCGATCCTGACCGGCGGCCAGGTGATCTCCGAGGATCTCGGCATGAAGCTCGAGAATGTCGGGATGGACATGCTCGGCAAGGCGCGCAAGGTCACGCTGACCAAGGACGAGACCACGATCGTCGACGGCTCGGGCGAGAAGGCCGAGATCGAGGCCCGCATCTCCCAGATCAAGCAGCAGATCGAGGAGACCACCTCGGACTACGACCGTGAGAAGCTCCAGGAGCGTCTCGCCAAGCTCGCGGGCGGCGTCGCGGTGATCCGCGTCGGCGGCGCCTCCGAGGTCGAGGTGAAGGAGCGCAAGGATCGCGTCGACGACGCGCTGAACGCCACCCGCGCCGCGGTGCAGGAAGGCGTCGTGGTCGGCGGCGGTGTCGCCCTCGTCCGCGCGTCGAAGAAGCTCGACGGCCTGACCGGTGTCAACCCCGACCAGACCGCCGGCATCGCGATCGTCCGCAAGGCCCTCCAGGCGCCGCTGCGCCAGATCGCCGAGAACGCGGGCGTCGACGGCTCGGTCGTCGTCGGCAAGATCGTCGAGAACTCGGACGCCAACTTCGGCTTCAACGCGCAGACCGAAGAATACGGCGACATGTTCAAGTTCGGCGTGATCGACCCGGCCAAGGTCGTGCGCACGGCGCTGCAGGACGCAGCCTCGGTCGCCGGCCTGCTCATCACCACCGAGGCCATGGTCGCCGAGAAGCCGGAGCCGAAGGGCCAGGGCGGCGGCGGCGGCATGCCCGGCGGCATGGGCGGCATGGAAGGCATGATGTAAGCCGGCCAAGGCATTATGTCAGAGGGAACGGGGGGCCTTGCGCCCCCCGTTTTCTTTTTCACCCGGGCCGGTCGGGTGGGCGCGGCGCGTCCGGAGGCGGGGCTCCGCGTGCGGCGCCTTGCCGGCCGAACCCGTGGCCTGCTGCCTCAGCGGCGGCGGGTTCCGCTGCGAACGCGCACCCGCTTCTCTTCGGGGCGACGCGCGAGGCCGAGGCCGACGGCGCCAAGGGCGAGAGTTGCGGCCGCGAGGATCGACACTGTGGTCATGGCGGGTCTCCGGTCTGGCGTGGCGCGGGAAGCCGCGCTGCACGGAGTGAAACTCGCCGCCGCAGCCAACGTTCCGCTCCGGCGGCAATCCAAGGGGGCGGACCCCGCCTGTCGCCCACCTCGCCCCTGTCCGACCGCGCCCCGCGCGCCCGAAGAAGCGGCGATGGCGTCGCCGACCGGGACGCCGACCAAGATGGCATGGCCTCATCTTCTTCTTGACATCAAAGCGCGCGCGAAGGGAATCTTTCGACACAACATCTTTATAAGCCCGAGGGAGACCGGAGATGAGCAAGCGCGCGAGCCTGATCGAGACTTACGCCCAAGATCTGAGGACGAAGTGCAAGATGGTCGCCGACATGGACCTCCTGACCAAGGTCACCATCGGGTGCGGCCCGTCGATCTACCGCGCCGACGCCTCCCTTGTCGCCGGCTCCGACCCGAAGGAGCTTGAGACCGTCAAGAAGAACTTCCTCGTCAAGAAGCTCGGCCTTGCCGACGGTCCGGACCTCGACGCCGCGATCGACGAGGTCATCGAGACCTACGGCCGCGACAACCGCCAGAAGTACCGGGCCGTGGTCTACTACATGCTGACCAAGCGTTTCGGGCGCGAGGCGGCCTACGCCTGATCGCCCGGGCGCCGCCCCGCGCGCTGCGCCGGCTCACGGGCGGCTGCGCGGCGCGATCCTGGTGACGTGCCCCATCTTCCGGCCGGGCCGCGCCGCTGCCTTGCCGTAGAGATGCACCGCCGCGTCCCGCAGGCCCGGCGCCGCGGACGCGTCCGAACCGATGAGGTTGGTCATCACTGCATCCGAATGGCGTGTGCCGTCGCCGAGCGGCCAGCCGGCGATGGCCCGGACATGCTGCTCGAACTGGTCGACGAGGCAGGCGTCGAGGGTCCAGTGGCCGGAATTGTGCACCCGGGGGGCGATCTCGTTTACCACGAGGCCCTCCCGCGTCACGAAGAGCTCGACGCCGATCACCCCGACGTAGTCGAGCGCGTTGAGTATGCGGCCGGCGATCAGCACCGCGTCCTGCGCCACCCGCGCCGGCACCTGCGCCGGCACGGTCGTGGTGTGCAGGATGCCATCCCGGTGGACGTTCTCGCCCGGATCGTAGGCCGCCACCGTGCCGTCGAGGCCGCGGGCGGCGATCACCGAGATCTCGCGCTCGAAGCGCACGAGCCCCTCGGCGATGGCGGGCGCGCCGTTGAGCGCCGCAAGGCCGGCCCCGGCTTCGTCCGCCGAGGCGAAGCGCGCCTGGCCCTTGCCGTCGTAGCCGAGGCGCCGGGTCTTGAGGATGCCGGTCGCGCCGACGCGGTCGAGCGCCCCGGCAAGGTCCGCGGCCGCATCGACGCGCGCATAAGCCGCGACCTTCAGGCCGAGCCCCGCGAGGAAGTCCTTCTCCGCGAGCCGGTCCTGCGCGACCTCGAGCGCGCGGCCGCCCGGTCGCACCGGTGCGGCGCGCGCGACGACCTCGATCGCCGGGAGCGGCACGTTCTCCCACTCGTAGGTGACGACGTCGCAGGCTTCGGCGAAGCGCGCGAGCGCTGCCGCGTCGTCGAAACCCGCCCGCGTCCAGTCCCGCGCCACCTCCGCCGCCGGCGCCTCCGAAGACTCGAAGACATGCGCATGCAGTCCGAGCCGTGCGGCGGCCATCGCCAGCATCCGGCCGAGCTGACCGCCGCCCAGGATGCCGATGGTCCCGCCCGGACCCACGACCGCCGCCTCATCCCGCACGTCGGCAGCGTGGCCCC
>SKOX01000031.1 GCA_007119835.1 Paracoccaceae bacterium | reverse complement strand
TCTTGAGATCCGATACGGTGCCCTTGATCCGTTCGCCGTACGCTTCGGCGGCCAGAGGCAGCCGCCAGTACGGCTCGGCGGCGTAGGTCCCTGCGGCGACGATGGCCTCGGCGAGAACGTCGTCGTTGGCCATCACGACGCCGTAGCGGTCCCCGACCGTCAGCGCCGTCATCACGGCGCATTCCTGGATGCCGAGCACTGGCCGCGCCGTCGCCTCCCGACAGACGGCGAGGCCGGGGTCGGAGAAGCAGGCGATCACGAAGGCGTCCGCGTCCTCCCGTGCCCGCACCAGCCGGGCGAGGGGCAGCGTCACCGCCTCGACATCGGCCTGGCTCTCGATCCCGAACGGCCCCTCCTCAAGCGTCACGCAATCGAGCGCCGGCCCGCCCGTCACCACGAGCGGCGCCACCGCCTCGGCCATCGCCGCCGTGACCGCCCCGTTCGCGTTCGGGTTAACGATGAGGACGCGGCCGCTCATGGCACCGGCGTCCTCGGGCCGCCGAAGGGCGCGCGCGCCACAAATCGCCCGTCGCCCGGGCGTGCCACGACGCGGCCGCCGTCGAAGGCGACGCGGCCGCGCGCGATCACCGTCTCGGGCCAGCCGGTCAGCCGCATCCCCTCGTAGGGCGTGTAGTCCATCGCGTCGTGCCAGCCGCCCGGCGGCACGACCTGCGCCGCTTCCGGATCCCAGATCGCGAGATCGGCATCCATCCCCGGCGCGATCGCGCCCTTGCGCTCGATCCCGAAGAGCCGCGCCGGCCCGCCCGCGGTCAGTCGCGCGAAGTCGGCGAGCCCGATCCGCCCCGCCGCCACCCCCTCGGAGAACAGGATCGGCAGCCTCAGCCCGATCCCCGGCAGGCCGTTCGCGATCGCAGTGAACGGGATGTCGCGCCCCGCGTGGAACTTGCCGGTTTCGTCGAAGCGATAAGGCGCGTGGTCCGAGGTCACGCAGACGAAGGTGCCGGCGGTGATGTGCCGCCAGAGCGCAGCCTGCGTCGCCCGATTGCGCAGCGGCGGCGCGCAGACGTACTTGGCACCCTCCATGCCCGGCCGGTCGAGGTCGTCGGCGGTCAGGACGAGATACTGGGTGCAGGTCTCGCCCCAGACCGCTGCGCCCGCGGCCGCCGCCGCCGCGACGAGCGCCGCCCCCTCCTCGGTCGAGACATGCACGACGAAAAGCGGCGCTCCCGCGAAGGCCGCAAGGCGGATCGCCCGCGCGATCGCCTCGGCCTCGGCCGCCGGTGGCCGCGCCTCCGCGTGCCACTTCGGCTCCGTCCGCCCCTCAGCCAGCAGCGCCGCCTGCGCCGCACGTATCATCGCGTCGCTCTCGGCATGCACCATGGTGATGGCACCATGCGCCCGCGCCGCCTGGAGCACGGTCAGGAACTGGGCGTCGTCGACCTTCACGCCCTCGTAGGTCATGAAGACCTTGAACGATGTCACTCCGGCGGCGAACACCTCGGGCAGCTCGGCGACCACGGCCTCGTTCGGATCCGACAGGATCAGGTGGAACGAGTGGTCGAGCCGCGACACGGACGCCCGCCTGCGATACCTCGCCATCACGTCTGCGAGCCGCTCGCCCCGCCGCTGCGCCGCGAAGGGCACGATGCAGGTATGTCCGCCCGCGAGTGCCGCGGCGCTGCCGGTGTCGTAGTCGTCGGCGGTCATCACCCCCGCGCCGCTCTCCTGCGCGATGTGGCAATGCGTCTCGATCCCGCCAGGCAGCACGATCCGCCCGCTCGCGTCGATCCGCCGGTCGCCGCCCTCGATCCGCTCGGCGAGCGCCGCGATCCGGCCCGCCGCCACGCCGATGTCGGCCTGCACCACCGCCTCGCCCGCGACGACGACGCCGCCGTGGACGACGAGGTCGAAGGCGCTCATCGCGCAGCCAGCCGCCGCTCGAGCCGCGCCATCAGGCGGTCGAGCTCGGCATGT
The DNA here is from genome assembly GCA_007119835.1 of Paracoccaceae bacterium. GTDB lineage: Bacteria > Pseudomonadota > Alphaproteobacteria > Rhodobacterales > Rhodobacteraceae > Amaricoccus. The sequence continues at coordinate 6,172 of SKOX01000031.1, read as the reverse complement.
CCCGCTGCGTCGAGCACCGGCCCCGGCTGGCGGACATGCGCCGAGGCAATCGCCCCGCGCCGACGCAGCACTTCCTTGCGCACGGCGAGCCCGAAGCCCGGCTGCTGCTCGTGGCGCACCAGCGGAAGGTAGAGGTCGAAAAGGTCCTCCGCCGCGTCCGCCTCGCCTGCCCGGTGCCGCGCGACGACCTCGACCAGCATCTCGGGAAAGGCGAATCCGGTCATCGCACCATCCGCCCCGCGCGCGAGTTCCTGCGGCAGGTAGAGCCCGCCGTTGCCCGTCAGGATCGCGACCCGCCGCACGCCGCGCCGCTCGGCTTCCGCCCGGACCGCGCTGAGCTTCTCGAGCCCAGGCCAGTCCTCGTGCTTGAGCATGACGACGCTCGGCTCCGCCTCGACGAGCCGCGCGAAGCCGTCCGCCGTGATCGGCGCGCGCGTCACCAGCGGGAAGTCCTGGTAGACCAACGGCACCTCGGGGCCGAGCCGGCGGCAGACCTCGCCCATGTAGCCGAGGATCGCCTCGTCGCCCTCGAGCCCCGCGCGCGGCGCCACCATGACGCCGGCCGCGCCCGCGTCCATGGCCACGCCCGCGAGCCGCGTCAGAGCGTCGAGATCAGGGTTGGAAACGCCGACGACCACCGGCACCCGGCCGGCAACGCGCACGAGCACCCGCTCGAGGAACATGCGCGCCTCGACTGGCGAGAGCTTCGGCGCCTCGCCCATCATGCCGAGCACCGTGATCCCCGCGACGCCGTGTCCGAGATAGAAGTCGACCAGCCGCTCCGCGCTCTCCAGATCGAGCGCTCCGTTCTCGGCGAAGGGCGTCGCCGAGATGATGTAGACGCCGGCCGCCTCCTCGGTGAGCCGTGCCATGACGCTCCCCATATCTGCTATTTCGTGCCTACCGCCTCGGGAGCCGGATGTGAATGCTCGTCCGCGCCCGACGGCGGCACGGCTCCCGTGCGTTCGACGATCATCCGGTAATGCTCCGGCCGCCGGTGCCGGGCGAAGTCGAAGATCGTGCGCTTGCCGAACACGGTGGCGTCGAGGTCGCAGGGATGGATGATGAGTTCGTCGCCCTCGCCCGCGGCCTCCGCCACGATCTGCCCGTCGGGATGCACGATCGCCGTCCCGCCGATCAGCGGGTGCCCGTCCTCGACGCCAGCCTTGGCGACCGCGACCGCCCAGGTCGCGTTCTGGTAGGCGCCGGCCTGGATCGACAGCCTGTGGTGGAAGAGCCGCTCCTCCGGCCCCTCCGCCGCCCTCTGGCTGTTCGTCGCCGGCGTGTTGTAGCCCAGGAGCACCATCTCGACGCCCTGGAGCCCCAGCACCCGCCATGCCTCCGGCCAGCGCCGGTCGTTGCAAATCAGCATCCCCATCACGCCGCCCAGGCTTCGCCAGACCGGAAAGCCGAGATCGCCCGGCTCGAAATACCGCTTCTCGAGATGCTGGAAGGCGCGCGCGGCGTCGTGCTCGACATGGCCTGGCAGGTGGATCTTGCGATACTTGCCCACGATCCGTGCCGCGCGGTCGGTAAGGATCGAGGTGTTGAACCGCCGCCCCTCGGGCGTCAGCTCGCCGTAGCCGAACGAGATCGCAACGCCGAGAGCCCGCGCACGCTTGAAGAGCGGCCGCGTCGCCGCCCCCGGCATCTCCCGCTCCATCCAGAAGTCGATCTCGGCATCGTCCGTCATGGTCCAGCGCGGGAAGAAGGTCGTGAGCGCGAGTTCAGGATAAACGACGAGCCCGCAGCCCTCCCGCGCCGCCCGCTCGAGCAGGCCCACCATCCGCGCCACCGCCGCCTCCCGCGGCTCGTCCCGCTGGATCGGCCCCATTTGCGCCGCCCCGACCACGATCTCCCGCATGGCGCCCACGCCTCCGCCTTTCACGTCCGACGGCTACGGACTATAGGGAGCCGCTGCGCTGTCGGGTAAGGGCTGCGCCGATCAATCTTCTACTGCCGCAATAACGCCGGATTATGGATTATGCGGTGGCATGGGAGGTCAGCTTCGGGCCGAGCGTGTTTGCAAAGAAAGCTCTCGCCGCCCTGTAGGAAAGGCGTGACGACGTCCGCGCCTGAGGTTGGCGGATGCGGTTCGCTCTCGATGCTTCGCCGTCGATCAGCCTGGGATCGCGGCCAGCAAGCGGCGGACGCCGACCAGCGAGATCATCCGCTTGATGTTGTAGGCAAGGACGTGGAGCGCCATCGCCGTGCGCACGTTCTTCAGTCGCCGCATCTGGAAGTGCGTGGCGCCCATCCAGGCCTTGATCGTGCCGAAGGGGTACCCGACCGTGCAGCGCCTCGGGGTCATCGGGTCGGGGTCGCGCCCAAGACGCTCACGCATCGCGTCGACCAGGTGCTCGTGCTCCCACCGCGTGATCCGGCGCTCCTTGCCGGAGGTGCAGCGGGGCTGAAGCGGGCAGTGCTGGCAGTCGTTGATCCAGTATCGCCCGACCTGCAGCCTGCCTTCCTGCCGCGTGTAGCGGCAGGTCAGCTCATTGCCTGCGGGGCAGCGATAGACATCGCGGTCGGGCTCCTACCGGAAGTCGGCCTTCACGAACACGCCCTTGCCCCGGTTGCCGCAGGTGTCGGGCATCCGGGTCGGTCAGCGAGATCTGGCCGTCCGGAGCGTCCGCCAGCGCCTCGCTGCGGCTCCTTTCCGATTGTCGGCGAGGTTGTCGGTGCAGCGACAGCCTCGTCCGGGCGGCGGCCGGCGGGGCCAAATCTACGGACGGTTTTCGGGAAGGGCGCAGCGTGCGGCTGGACCACCGCCACAGGCCTCGATTCCCGTGGCGACGCGCAGCATGGCCTTCTCGTTCCAGGGGGCCGCCGCCACCTGAACGCCGATCGGGAGTTTCGCGCGGTCAACGCCGAATGGCACACTGATGGCCGGCGCTCCGAGCAGGTTCCAGGGATGCGTGAGCCGCCAGGAGACCGCCAGCACGCTCTCGGACCGACCGCCAATCGTCACCTCGCGCTGGCCGACCCGCCAGGCCGTCAGCGGCATCGTCGGCGAGACCACCGCGTCCACGTCGCGGAAGATCGCCGCGAAGCGCTGGCCGAGGTGCCGGCGATACCGCTCGGCCTGGAGGTAGTCGACCGCCGAGACCAGGCGCCCCATCTCGACCAGCAACCGCACGTCGGGCGCGAAGCGCGCGACGGAGCCATCGCGAAGGCGCGGAAGATGGTAGGTGGCGGAGGAGGCAAGCTCGACGGCGAAGATCGCGCCGAGGGCGGCAGAGAGTTCTGGAACCTCGAACTCGACGACCCGGGCGCCGGCGGCCGCCAGCCCGCGGATCGCTGCCTCGATCGATGCCTCGACTTCGGCATCGAGGCCTTCGAAAAAGTGCGTCCTGCAGACGCCCACGGTCATCCCCTGCACGCCGGCTCCCAGCGCGCCGCTCCACCCGTCTGCCGCGCGTCTGGCCGAGCCCGGATCGTCGCGGTCCGAACCGGCCATGACAGCCGCGACGAGGGCGGCGTCGGCCACGGACGCGGCGAGCGGCCCGGCATGGTCGAGCGACCAGCTGTGCGGGACAATGCCACTGCGCCCGATCAGGCCGAAGGTCGGCTTGAGGCCGACGCAACCGCAGAGGCTCGCCGGGATGCGGATGGACCCGCCGGTGTCCGAGCCGAGCGCCGCGGCTGCGAAGCCTGCGGCGACGGCGACCCCGGAGCCGCCGCTCGATCCGCCGGGGACGCGATCTGCGTCATGGGGATTGCGCGCCGGAGGCGTCTCCATGCCCCAGGCGAATTCGTGCATCCGGGTCTTGCCAATGAACACGGCGCCGGCAGCGCGAAGCCGCGCGACCGCGGCGCCATCCTCCTGAGGCAGGTCGAGAGGAACCTCGGACCCGGCACGCGTCGGCATGTCTGCGGTGAGGTAATTGTCCTTGACCGCGATGGGGATCCCGTGGAGAGGCCCCTTCCACCCTCCCTCACGGATCGCGGCGTGGGCTTCCTCCGCGGCGGCGCGGGCGGCTGCATTGATGTGGACGAAGGCCGCAAGGGCCGGATCATGCCGGTCGATCCGGTCGAGATAGGCGTCGAGCAGCTCGACCGGCGACGTCCGGCCCGAGCGCAGCCGCTCGGACAGTTCGGTGATCGGCAGGCTCCAGAGCTCAGCCATCCCGCTTCTCCGCCTCGATCGGGCGGAAGACCACCGCCGGATGGAGGTCCGCGAGGTCGAGCGCGTGAAGCTTCTCGATCTCCGCCCGGATCTCCTCAAAGGCGCGCAGGGCGTCTTCGAGGCGGTCGGGAGGGAGGTGGAGGCCGAGGAGCTTCAGGAGATCGGTCGGATCCGGGGTCATCGCCACCTCCTCAGGCCTTGCTGGAGCCGCCGCCGCCGGGCCGGTCCGGGGGCGACCTCAGGAGCATGTCGACCACCGCCCCCGGCGGCGGCGCCGGCGGCTCACCCCGGCGCGGCATTCCAGCGACGAATGGCGCGAGCTGGGCCGTGGCGACCCGAAGCACCCGCCGCAGCTCCCGAACAGGATCGGCATGTTCGTCCACCCGCAGGTCCACCCGCGGGTAGATCTCCGTACCATAGACCAGAAGGCCCGCCGACTGCCGGCCACGCTTGTCGCCGCCGCAGCGCTGCGCGGCTTCGAGCGCGCGCATCATCCGCTCCTCGAGCGGCTCGTCCGGCGCTGCGGCGAAGGAGGCGGACATGGCCTCGAGCACCTCGGGGCCGGTAAGCATGTTTCCGAGCGCCGCGTGATCGTCCGCGCTGCGCTCTCCGGCCCAGGATGTGCACGCGGCACCGGTATGGGCCGCGCCTCCGCCGCGGCGGCCGATCGCTCCGATCTGCCGGAAGGCCGCGGCGGAATCGGCTTCGAGCGCGGCGGCGAGCGCCTCCGCAGCCTCCGCTCCTTCTGCGAGGCAGTCGAGCGTCGCGACGGCAAGATAGGGATTCACCCAGGACTGGGTGCTGACGCAGCCGACGCCGGCCCGGCCGTAGAGGCAGATGGCTCCGACGGCGGGCACGGCGGAGGCCACCGCCGCGCCGACCTCGCCGGTGCGCGCGCACCGGCCGATGATGGAATAGGTGTGGACGACTGCTTCGGCCATGCTCAGACCTTCATGTGCTCGCCCAGAACGCCGGCGGCCGCGGGATCGCCGGCCTCCCCCTCCTCCACGATCTCGCCGAGCTTGAGCACGGCGTACCGGTCGGCGATGGACAGGGCGAAGGCGAGATGCTGCTCCACGATCAGGATGGAGGTCCCGAAGCCTTCGCGCACCCGCGTCAGGACCTCGGCCATCCGGTTGATCATGGACGGTTGCAGCCCCTCCGAGACCTCGTCGATCAGCATGAGCCGCGGCCGGGCCAGCAGCGCACGCGACATGATGAGCATCTTCTGCTCGCCGCCGCTCAGCGTCCCCGCGCGCTGGCGGGAGCGTTCGAGCATCCGCGGGAAGTGGTCGCGCAGCATCTCTGCGCGTTCGGCAAAGGTCGTGTCGTCCGGCACGCCGAGACGGAGATTCTCCTCGACCGTCAGGTCCTGGAAAATCGTGTATTCCTGGGGTGTGTAGGCGACCCCCGCGCGTGCCGTCAGATGCGGCGGCTGCCCGCTCACGTCGCGCCCCTCGAGCGAGACGCTGCCCGCCATCGGCGCGAGAAAACCCATGACGGTCTTCAGAAGCGTGCTCTTGCCCATCCCGTTCTTGCCGAGTACGGCCAGGATCTCGCCTTGGCCGAGGGCAAGAGACACGTCCCGAAGGACGACGGTCCGCCCGTAGCCCGCCGTCAGGCCTTCGACTTCGAGCATCGGAGCGATCACGCAGCCTCTCCCGCCGGCGCGCCGGAATACACCGAGCGCACGAGGTCCGAGCCGATCACCTCCTCGACCGTTCCCTCCATCAGAAGCCGGCCCTGGTGGAGCACCACGATCCGCGAGGAGACCTCGCGCACGAAGTCGAGGTCGTGCTCGATGAGGAAGATGCAGAGGCCGAAGTCGCGCGCGAGCCGCAGGAGGACCTCTCCTATCGCCCTGCGCTCGGCCTTGGTGAGCCCCGCCGTCGGTTCGTCGAGAAGCAGTACCGACGGCTCGGTGGCGAGCACCATGGCGAGCTCGAGTCCGCGCTTCATGCCGTGCGAAAGGTTGCGCGTCTCGACGTCGAGCATGTCGAACAAGCCGGTCGCGCGCAGGATCCCGAGGGCCGGCTCCGGCAG
>SKOX01000317.1 GCA_007119835.1 Paracoccaceae bacterium | reverse complement strand
CCTGGTAGAACTAACAGTACGTAACACCCGCTCACCTTGCCAACTTTCGGGCGTCCTGTTGTTATCGTGCCTGACAGGGCGACAGTACCGCCGAGGCAAGCCCGCAATGACGCAAGTATTCGATCAGGGGATGAGACCCGAAGGGAGCTTCCGTCCCGGACCTGCCAGGCGGGTTGCCGCTCGGCGCCGCCGCACCTCGGGTTGCCGCGCGTGTCCTTCTCCGGGTGCGCGCGGCCGCGGCTGCGGTCGCACGCGTCATCGGGATGCGCGGCACCTTCACGGGTGGCGGCAGCCTGGGCGGCGCGTTCCGGCGCGGGCGTGCCTGCCTGCCGCACCTGCCGGACATCCGGCGGAACACCGCCGGCGAGCCGGCTCATGCCGAAGGGGGCGATCTTGAGCGAAGCTGCCACCGCGATCCATCCTGCCGCGCCGCCGCACCTTCCGGCCTTCCTCGCCATGCCCGGAGAGACCGACCATCTCATGGTGGGGATCGGCATCATGCTGGTCGGGATCGTGTTCGGGTTCGGCCTGCTCTACTTCAAGCTGCACTCCCTTCCGGAGCACATGGCCAGCGGCGCCAGCAAGACGCAGTACCAGATCGTCGGCGTCCTCGCCCTCCTTGCGCTCTTCACCCACAACCATCTGTTCTGGATCGCGGCGCTTCTCGTCGCGCTGGTCCAGTTCCCCGATTTCTCGACGCCGATGAACTCGATCGCCCGATCGCTCGAGAGGCTGGCGCGCCCTGGCGAACCGCTGCCGGCAGATGCCGCACCTCCCGCCGCGCTCCCGGACGTCGGTGCAGAGGCCCCTGCTCCCGCAGCGGCGAATGCCGGCGCCCGCGCCGCGGACAGCGGGGCCGGCAATGCTTGAACTGCTGCTCGCCGCGACGCTGACGGTGCTGCCCGACTACCTCTATCGCCGCTACCGTCAGGGCAAGCGGCTCGGACGCGAGATCACCATCTTCTCGGCATGGTACGAGCTGCGCTGGGGCATCACCGGCTGTCTGATGCTCACGATCGCGATGCTCACGACGATCTTCTACTTCCATCCCTCGACGTCCAGTGCCGCCTCCTTCTTCCGCACCATCCCGGTCCTGCCGGAAGCGTCGGGGCGCGTCGCCGAGGTCTATGTCGGGCTCCGGGAGGAGGTCGAGGTCGGCACCCCGCTCTTCCGGCTCGACAGCACGTCCCAGGAGGCGGCCGTCGAGAGCGCGCGGCGGCGGGTCGTCGAGGTCGAAGCCGCGACCCTGGTGGCGGAGAGCGAGTTCGCGACGATCGGCGCGCGGATCGCCGAGGCGCGCAGCGCCTACATGCAGGCGCTCGAGGAGTTCGAAACCAGATCCACGCTCCGGGAGCGCAATCCCGACCTCGTGCCGCTGCGCGAGATCGAGCGGCTGCAGAACGCCCTCGATGGCAGCCAGGCGACGGTCGACGCAGCCATGGCAAGCCGCGCCACCCTCGAGACGCAGATCGCGTCGCTCCTGCCGGCACAGAAGTCGACGGCCGAGGCGGCGCTCCGGCAGGCGGAGGCCGAGCTTGCCAAGACCATCGTCTATGCCGGCGTCGAGGGCCGGCTCGAGCAGTTCACCCTGCGCGTCGGCGATATCGTGAACCCGTTCATGCGGCCGGCCGGCATCCTGATCCCGCGCGCTTCCGGGCGGACGGCCATCGAGGCCGGCTTCAACCAGATCGAGGCGCAGGTGATCCGCCCCGGCATGATCGCCGAGGCGCTCTGCATCTCCAGGCCCTTCACCGTCATCCCGCTCGTGGTCACGGAGGTGCAGGACGTGATCGCCACCGGCCAGATCCGGCCGAGCGACCAGCTTGTCGATCTCGCGGATGTGGCGCGGCCCGGCACCCTCACCGTCTACCTCGAGCCGCTGTTTGCCGGCGGGCTCGAGGGTGTGCCGCCGGGCAGCAACTGCATCGTCAACGCCTACACCAGCAACCACGAGGCGCTGGCCGACCCTTCGATCGGGGCGTTCCGCCGGCTGGCGCTGCACGCGGTCGACGCCGTCGGCATCGTCCACGCCGCGATCCTGCGCGTCCAGGCGATCTTCATGCCGATCCGTGCCCTGGTCCTGTCCAACAGCCACTGAACCCGGCAGCCGAAGCCTGCGTCGACGCTCGGGACGGATGACGACCAGAGGCGGAACAGCGCCGGCGCGCGGCTGCCCGCGGCGATACCCGCGCCCGGATGCGTCCTGCACAGGCGCCGCAGGCGCCACCCGCGCCGCTGACGAGCCCGCGGGTGGCGGGCTGAGCTGGCCCGGCACCCGAGGACGGCTCAGCCGCAAGCGGCTGAGCCGGAGGAACCATCCGAAGAAGCGGCACGGGTCGCGATGCGGCGACAGATGGACCTCGTCACATCGCAGGGCAAGCCGACCGGAACAGCGATCCGCTCATGGAAGCACGGTCCGGCTCGCATTCCCGTCAACTTCCCGCGCGAGGCGCTTTTGCGTCAATCGGGTCTGGCTTAGGCTGTCATGCGTCGACAGATCCGGAGCATGCCCCGTGAACCGCAGCCCGCTTCCCGGCCTTCTCCTTGTCCTCGCCCTTGCGGCCGCCGGTTGCGCCGAGGCGCCGGTGGGGCCGGTCGCCCAGGCGCCCGGTCACACCGCGCTCTCGGCCGGCTACGTCCAGACCGCTGCCGGCGAGAGGTTCGCGCTTCAGACCTGGCCGGCACGCGGCGGCGGGCCTCGGGCCGTCGTTCTCGCGCTCCACGGGTTCGGCGATACCGGGGAGGAGACCTTCCGCGGCGCCGCCGAGTACTGGGCGGAGCGGGGCATCCAGACCTACGCGCCGGACCAGCGCGGCTTCGGCGCCAACTCCTCCTTCAAGCGCTGGCCGGGGCCCGAGGCGCTGATCGCCGATGCCGTCGCGGTCTCGCGGGCGGTTCGCGCCGCCCATCCCGGCGTCCCGCTCGTCGTCGTCGGCGAATCGATGGGCGGCGGCGTCGCGCTCGCCGCGGCGCCGCGGGGGCTCGAGGCCGATGCCATGGTGCTCTCGGGTCCGGCCATCGCCGGGGGGGCTGCCGTGAACCCGGTCGTCCGCGCCGGGGGCTGGGCGCTCGCGGCGGCGCTGCCCGACCGCCGCTGGACCCGGGACGGCGTCGTCCAGGTCCGGCCGACCGACAATCCCGATGCCCTGATCAGCGCCGGCCGCAACCCGTACGCCTATGGCGGCGCGTCGGGTCGGGAGCTTTACGGGCTCCTGCGGCTCATGGACCTCGCCGCCGCGGCCGCGCCTCGGGTCGAGACGCCCACCCTGACCCTGATCGGCGCGAACGACGCGATCACACCGCCCAGGGGTATCCGGGCCGTCGCCTCGCGCATCCCCGGCACCGTTCGGGTCGTCGAGTATCCCGAGGGCTGGCATTGGCTCTTCCGCGACATTCAGGCCCAGCGGGTCTGGACTGACGTCGCCGCCTTCGCCCTCTCGGCTGCCCGCTGAGAGCCGGCCGCAGCCAGGCTGGACCGGCCAGGATTGCGGCCCTGATGCAAGCGAACGCGCCCCCGCTCCGCGGTGTCCACACCTGGACACCGCGGCAAGCCGCACCAGCCGCCCGACGCGCCGCCGGTATCAGGCTTCCGCTTCCGCCTCCGCGGCCGACGGGATCGCCGGCAGGTAGCCCTCGAAGGTGATGTTGTCGGCGATCGCGCGGGCCGCGGTCTCCTGCTCGGCGCTGCGCACGGTCCAGGTCAGGACGGACAACCCGCCGGCCTTCAGGTCGAGAAGCGCGGGATTGGCGAGGTCGCGCCGGTCGTGCGAGACGAAGGCCGCCCCGACCCGCCGGACATCGCCGAGCGCGGCAAGCTCGGCCCGGCGGTAGTCCGGCAGGCCGGCGTCCTCGAAGGCGCAGGAGACGAGGCCGCGGGCGATGCCGGGCGCAAGGCCGGCCATGGCGGCGACGCTGTGCGGGTTGAACGACATCACCGCGACCGGCCCCGCGTAGTCGGCGAGGCATTCGGCCACCCGGGCCTCGAGCTGCGCGCCGTCCTCGCCGAGCACGCCGGTCTGGTCCTTGATCTCGACGAGCAGCGGCACGCGGCCGGCGACGAGCGCGAGGATCTCCGGCAGCGTCGGCACGGTCTCGTCGCTGCCGCGCAGGCGGATGCCGGCGAGCTGGGCCGCGCTGTAGTCGGCCACGAGGCCGGCGGCCTCGGTCAGCCGGGGCAGCGCCTCGTCATGGAACACCATCGCCTCGCCGCAGGCGGCGCGCTGCACGTCGATCTCGATGCCGTAGCCCGCCGCGGCCGCCGCCTCGACGGCGGCGCGGCTGTTCTCGATGATGCCGCGGTCGCGGTCGTGGAGGCCGCGATGGGCGAGCGGCAGCCTCAGGAAGCGCGGGTCGAGGTCAGCCAAGCTCGAAGATCCCCTCGATCTCGACGGCGGCGCCGAGCGGCAGCGACGGCGCGCCGACGGCGGAGCGGGCGTGCCGGCCGCGGTCGCCGAAGGCCGCGACGAGCAGGTCGGAGCAGCCGTTGACCACCTTGGGCTGATCGGTGAAGTCGGGCGTCGAGTTCACCAGCCCGAGCAGCTTGACCACGCGCTTGATCCGGTCGAGGTCGCCGCCCGCAGCCGCCCGGGCCTGGGCGATGAGCGCGAGCCCGCAGGTCCGCGCCGCGGCGGCACCCGCTTCCGCGTCCATGTCGGCACCGAGCTTGCCGCGAATCGGGCCGTTCGCGTCCTGGCTGATCTGACCGGAGACGAAGACGAGCGAGCCGCTCACCACGTAGGGGACGTAGTTGGCCGCAGGCGCCGACGGCTCGACGAGGGTGAGGCCGAGTTCGGCCAGGCGGGCTTCGACGGATGACGGCACCGGGAGCGCTCCTTCTTTCGGGTCCAGTTGCGCCGACGCTAGCCGAGAAATTGCGCGGGCTCCATGCCCAGATCGTCGTGGCGCCGCGGCGCGCACGACGCTGGCGCCAAGCCCCCGCGGGCGCTAAACCGCTGGCATGTTCGCCGCGAGGTGCCGCTTGAGCCAGCTCCGCCTGCCCCGCGCCATCGCGCTTGTCGTCGCCCTGGCGATGGCGCTGTCGGCCTGCGCGCGCTCCCCCGATCCCGCAAGCCTGACCTTCGATCCCTACGAGCCTCAGAACCGCCAGGTCCACGCCTTCAACCTCGAGGTCGACCGGCGCGCCTGGGGGCCGACCGCCCGCGCCTACGGCCGCACCGTGCCCGAGCCTGTGCGCACCGGCCTTTCCAACCTGCGGGCGAACTGGCGGCTGCCGCACCAGACGGTGCAGTACGGGCTCCAGGGCCGTCCGGCGCTCGCCGGCCGCAGCGCGCTGCGCTTCATCGTCAACACGACCTTCGGCGTCGGCGGGGTCTTCGATCCGGCGACCGCGGGCGGCGTGGAGCTCCGCTACACCAACATCGACGAGACGCTGCACGTCTGGGGCGTGCGCGAGGGGGCCTATGTCGTCGCTCCGTTCGGCGGGCCGGGGACCGAGCGGGACTGGACGGGCTGGGTGCTCGACCTGGCGCTCGATCCCGTGAACCTCGTGCTTCCGACCGCGGGGCTGCAGGCGCTGTTCGGGGTCGGCACGCTCGATCTCGCCAACGAGCGCTACATCCTCGACCCGGCGCTCGAGACGATCCTCTACGAGTCCGCCGACGGCTACACCGCCCTACGCATTAGTTATTTGCAGGCGATGCGGGCGCGGCTGCAGGATGGCACCGACCTCGACCTCCTGGAGGACATCTATGACTTCTGAGCCGCCTCGCCCGGTCTGTCGGCGCAGCCTGCTGTCCGGCGGGCTCGCCTTCGGCCTCCTGCTCCTCCTGCCGGTGACGGGACGCGCGAGCCCGGCGGAACGCGCCCAGGCCCATGTCGCGCAGCTGTCGCGCGAGCTCCTCGCGCTCATCAACTCCGGCCTGCCCGAGGCCAGCCTCTACGGCGAGTTCGAGCGGCTGCTCGCGCGCCACGCCGACATGCCGGCGGTCGCGGCGGCGACCCTGGGGCCGCCCTGGCGAAACGCGACGGCGCAGCAGCGGGAGCGCTTCGTCGCGGCCTACCAGGCCTACCTCGCGCGGCGCTACGGCCGGCAGTTCCGCGACTTCCAGCAGTCGCGTCTCGCCATCACCCGGGTGCGGGACGCGGGCAACGCCGGCGTGCTCGTCGAGACGCGGCTGTCGCAGCCGGGGCGGTCGGACATCGCCGTCGACTGGCAGGTGAGCGAGCGCAGCGGCCAGCCGCGGGTGGTGAACCTCATCGTCGAGGGCATCTCGATGCTCGCCAACGAGCGCGCCGAGATCGGCACGATGCTCGAGGCCCAGCGCGGATCGATCGACGGCCTGATCCAGGCGCTGCGCGCGCGGGCCTGAGCGCCTCACCGGCCTCGGTGCGGTCGCAAGGGGCGCGCCGCCGGCTCAGCGCCGGCTCAGTCGGGCAGGCAGAGGCATTCCTCGCGGCGGAGCGTGTTGTGAATGTCGACCGCCGCGACCTCGGCCTGGGCCATGGCAACCGCGATCTGGTTGAGGCCGGTCACCGCGTCGCCCGCGGCATAGATGCCCGCCACCGAGGTGCGCTGGCGTCCGTCGGTATCGATCCGGCCGTCGGGCGCGCAGCGGACGTCGAGCGCCGCGGCAAGCCTGGTCCGCGGCTCGACGCCGAGCCCGGAATAGATCGCGTCGACGTGCAGCGCCTCGCCGTCGCGGAAGGCGATCACCGCCCCCTCCCCTTCGGCTGCGGCGATGGCGGCCACCGGCCTCGGATCGATCCGCACCCCGGCGGCATGGATGCGCGCGGCCTCGGCTTCGGACCATTCCGGTTCGTCGCCGAGGGTGACCAGCCTGATGTCGTCGGTGTAGCTGCGCAGGAACAGCGCCTCGCCGGCGGTGCAGCGCAGCCCGCCGATCACCGCCAGCCGCTTGCCGATCACCTCGTAGGCGTCGCAGATCGGGCACTGGCGGATCGTGCCGGTGCGGACGTGGCGGATGGCGTCGGGAACCGGCGCGAGCCGGTCGCGCACGCCGGTGGCGAAGACGACGAACCGGGCGCGCCAGCCGGGCCCGCCGCCCGCCGCAGCGATGCGGAAGCCGTCGCCGTCCCGCTCGACAGTCTCGACGCGGGCGCGCACGGGCGGCGCGCCGAAGCGCGCGAGCTGCTCCCGCATCCGGGCGAGCAGCTCCTCGCCGGGAATGCCGTCGGGAAAGGCGGGATGGTTGTGGCTGCGCGGGATCCAGGCGGCGCGGCTTTCGCCGCCGTCGAGCACCACCGCCCGCCGGCGGAAGCGCGCGAGGAAGAGCGCCGCGGTCAGGCCGGCCGGCCCGCCGCCGATCACGCAGGCGTCGAGCGTCTCTGGCGCCGCCTCCCCGCTCACGCCCTCACCCGTCGCCCTTCGCCGTTGCACGCCCGGCCTCGGGCGGCAGGTCCACCGTCTCGAGCGGTGCCACCGCCGGCCCCGCCAGCACTTCGCCGGAGGCCGTGAAGCGCGAGCCGTGGCACGGGCAGTCCCAGGTCCGGTCGACGCCGTTCCAGCCGACGACGCAGCCGAGATGGGTGCAGATCGCCGACACCGCCGTGACGCTGCCGCCCGCGTCGCGGGAGACCGCGACCTGCCGGCCGTCGTGGCTGACGATCCCGCCGCCGCCGGGGCCGATGTCCTCGAGCGGCAGCACGCGCGACCGCAACGCCCGGTCGCGCACCATCTGGATCCCGGCCTTGGCGTTCTCGGTCACGAACGAGCCCGCGCCCTTGAGCGGCCGCAGGCGCGACGCGTCGAAGACCGGGGCGAGGGGGTGCGAATTGCCGTTCACCGTCTCGCCGAGGATCTGCCCCGCGACGACGCCTTGGGTGATGCCCCAGGCGTCGAAGCCGGTGGCGACCAGGAGGTTCGGCGTCTTTGCCGTGGCCGCGCCGACGAAGGGCAGGCCGTCCATCGGGTGGAAGTCCTCGTTGACCCAGCGCATCTCTGGCGCGAGCTTGAAGACGTCGCGCAGGAAGCCCGCGAGGCCCGCGAAGGCTTCCGCCTGGGCCTCCGACTCGCCGGGGCGGAACGGCGCGCCGGTCGCGACGACCCAGTTCTCGCCGGCGACGCGCGCGCTGCGGAAGGACCGGGTCGGCGAGCCCGCGCTGATGTACATGCCCGCAGGCACCGTGCCGCCGTCGAT
>SKOX01000036.1 GCA_007119835.1 Paracoccaceae bacterium | reverse complement strand
CCAGGTCACGGCGCTCTTCGGCAGCGCGCTGGTCTCGAGCTTCGCGGTCTCCGGCGAGAGCGTCAGCTGGACCGGGTCCTCCGGCGACTGGGGCCTGCGCCGGATGATCCTGCACTACGCGTACCTCTGCAAAGCCGCTGGCGGTGTCGATGCATTCCTGATTGGCTCGGAGATGCGCGGGCTGACGACCGTCCGCAGCAATGCGTCGACCTACCCGGCGGTACAGGCTTTCCGCGACCTGCTGGCCGATTGCCGCGCGATCCTCGGGCCCGGCACCAAGCTCAGCTACGCCGCGGACTGGTCGGAGTACTTCGGCCACCAGCCGCAGGACGGCTCGGGCGACGTCTTCTTCCACCTCGACCCGCTCTGGGCCGACCCGAGCACCGACTTCATCGGCATCGACAACTACATGCCGCTGTCGGACTGGCGCGACGGCTTCGAGCACCTCGACGCGCAGGACTGGACATCAGGGGCACGCTCGGCGAAATCTCCGGTGCTCACACGACCCTGCTGACCGCGCTTTGGTTGCAGACGCTCGTGCCGCTCGCGCAGGGAGAAACCTTGGAGCTGCAGGGCACATTCCGAGGGTCGGATGGCTATTTCGCGGCCGACCACACGACGTTCTGGGGGTGCAAGGTCGGTTGAAACGGAGGCGCGAGACCTGTGCTTACAGGCCGCCGGACCTCTTGGTCCCGCTGACGAGGCCCGAGCTCGGCAGAGCGGCCAGTCGGGCGAGCGTGTTGCTGCTCAGGCGCAGAGGTCGTAATCGGAACTCGTTCGGCCGCAACTGCAGCGCGCCGCGGTTCCCGCCGCAACGACCCCAGCCGCAAGTTCGGCCGCGCGCCTGAGGTGCTCGCGCGCGCCCGGCGCTGCCGGATCGCCGTCCGGAAGGAGACAACGATCCGCTGTCGTACCGTCCGCTGCCGCGACGATCTCGTCGCCTGCACGTCATCCACGCTACCGATGTCGAGAGGCCGACTGATGGTATGACACATCAGCTCCTCCAGTCGCTCGATGTGCTCAAGCGCCTGTTGGCTTCCGGAGCCGACCCGTGCGCCGATGTCTTGCTCGACCTCCGCCCATCCGCGCCGGCCGTTTCGGAGGAGGCGCAGGTACATGATGACCCTGCGCTCCAGCGGATCGAGCGGGACCAGGCTTGTCGTTGCCCCTGATGCCAATGCAGTCGCCATGTGCGCGCCCTCCTCAAGCTTCCGTGTCTACTTTGGTTGCGGCGTGACGATCCGTGCACGCCAATTTTCGACCCGGCGGGTAGCGAGGCGGCGCTCGGCGAGGAGCCGCCAAGTATCAGGGAGGCCGGGGAGTCAAGCAAAGCCCGCCAATTCGCCGGTGTAGAGCGGTGCGTGGTAAAGTAGATGGGACACCCGCGTGATCGGCCATTCCGGGTGCGGGCGATCGACGAGGTGGGCGATGTGCCCAGGGGCGAGCGTGCCCGGCTCCAGGACACGCAGATACCATCCGCTGCGGCCGGTCATCTGGACGCGGCGCGCCATGTCATCGCTTCCGAAGCGGACGTTCAGCTTCCAGCAGGGCTGGCGCCCCTGGCCAGCAGCGCGGTGCCGAGGCGCCAGCGGTCGCCGAGGCAGATGTCGGCTTCGGTGACGCACTCGACTACCAGGTTCTCGCCGAATGCGCCGGGCCCGAAGCGATCGGCCGCTTCAGGGATGTCCTTTCTCCAGAGCGGATAGTGCGCCACGGGGTAGGCGTGGATGGCTTTGTCGGGTCCGCCGTGGTGACGGCGATCACCTTGCTCGTCCCCCGCAAGGCCAGCGCCTTCCGCCGTGATCGGGCCGAGCACCCGCTGCTTGTCGATGGCGCTCGGCTGGCCTCGGAGGCCGAAGGGTCGCGCCCGGCCAACCCGCATCTCGGCAACCACGAACGTCGTCATCTGGCCATCTCTGCGCGTTCCCTCAGGCTGCGACCGCTCGGTGAACCGGCGCGCCCGCGGCACTCCAAGCATTTGCTGTCGCACGGGTCAGAACCCGCACCGCCGCCTGCAAGAGCGGCGCCAACTCCCGCGCGTGGGAATTCCTCATCCCATCAGTGCCCACATAAACCCGAGGATCACGACCAGATACACGATCATGTTGAACATGGATCGGATCAGTCCGGCATCCCCCTCAGGATCGACCCTCAGGAACTCGCAGATCTTCGTACCGGGCCATAAGAACATTTCGGCAAGCGACATCTGGTTTCTCCTTGGTGACTTACAAAGGGCCGGTTGCTTCGGCCGATGTTCCGCAGAGCCGTGGGAATACGCTCTGTTCAGCCGCGTCATCAGGCTGCCTCCGGCCCGGGGAGGTGCCGTGGCAGTGCGATGTCCGCGAGCGTCGAGCGGTCGAGCTCGGCCAGGAACGCCGACTCGGCCCGGCGCAGGCGGACCTTGAGGCCGCAGCGGCCGTCGATCGGGCAGTCTCCGCCGCCGCGCGCGAAGCATTCGACGAGAGCCTGACCCTCCTCGAGAAGCCGCACGATGTCGCCGAGGCGGACCTCGACCGCCGGCCGCGCCAGCATCGCGCCGCCGCCGCTGCCCTTTCGTGTCGTCACGATGCCACCACGGACGAGCCGCTGCACGATCTTGATGAGATGGTTGCGCGAGATGCCGAACTCCTCGGCGAGTTCGGCGGTGGAGAAGCCGCGCTCGGGCGCACTCGCCATCCGCATCAGCGCGCGCAGTCCATAGTCCGTAAACGAGGTGAGGCGCATCGTCGGGTCGCTTCCTGAAATGGTATTTACAATACCGATTATCAGGTCTACAGCAGGATGGAAAGCCCGAAGGTGATCGAATGACCGATCTGAGCCAATCGACCGCCGCCACAGCCTCGGCCCGGCCGGCCATGACCGCCGAAATCATCGCGGTGACCGGCCTCGACGAGGCCGTCCTGCGCCGGCTGGTGCATCGGTTCTACACGAAGTTGCGCGCCGACGCCGAGCTCGGCCCGATCTTCGCCAGCCGCATCGCCGACTGGGAGCCGCACCTCGAGCGCATGGTCGCCTTCTGGTCCTCCGTCGCGTTGATGACCGGCCGCTACCACGGGCGCCCGGTGCCGGCGCATGCTGGCCTACCGGTCGGCTGGGCGCATTTCGAGCGCTGGCTCGCGCTCTTCCGCGAGACGGCGCGGGAGACGTGTCCGACCGAAGGAGCGGCGCACCTCTTCGAGCGGGCCGAGCGCGTCGCGCGCTCGCTGCACTTCGCCGTGGAGGACGCGGCTAACGTGGGTGCCGATGCCGTCCCGATGCTTCGACAGACGAGGAGTCAGCGATGACGGATCCTGCCCTTACCCCCGACGCCGCGGCGCTGACCGTGCACAGTGAGACGCGCCACCACGCCCGCCACCGCGAGCAGCTACGCGAGTTCGAGAACGACGTCCTGTTCCCGCAGTTCGAGGGTCGCGCCTGAGCCCTTGGAGACAAGCGAAGTCCCAGAACGGAGGTTAGTCATGTTGCGAAAGACCCTGCTTCCCGCCCTCCTCGCCACCGCGCTCGTAACCGGGGCCGTCACCGCGCAGGAGGCCGAGAGCGATCAGTCGTGGTTGCCGAGCCTCATCACCGGGACGCCGGAGCAGGGCTTCGCCCTCGCCATCGCGATGGCCCGCCGCGGCGTCACGACGATCCAACAGGACAGGGCGGTCCTACACGCGGCCAGGCCGGCCTATGCCCATGATCCCGACAGCCTGATCGAGGCGTCAGGGGTGGTCGCGGCCTACTTTGCAACCATCGCAGCCGCGAACGAGTATTGGAGGGAGTAGGCGGCGGACGCTGAGACGTCGCACAATGAGGGAGGCGACCGTGAGCGCACCCCTGCACCCGAAACCCACGCCCGCTCATGCCGAGCGGCGGCACACCCTCGTCCCGGCGGCGGACGATGCCTTCAAGGCGTTCCAGGAGGCGGTGTTCGCGGAGGGGGCGCTCGACAAGCGGACCAAGCAGCTGATCGCGGTCGCGGTGGCGCATGTCACCCAGTGCCCGTGGTGCATCCAGGGGCATGTGAAGGCCGCCCGTCGCGCCGGCGCGAGCGACGAGCAGGTGATGGAGGCGATCTGGGTCGCCGCGGAGATACGCGCGGGTGCCGCCTTCGCGCACTCGCTGATCGCTCTCGATGCGATGGGAGGCGTTGGCACCCGCGATGACTGACGAGGGCAAGACGCCGGCCGGCTTTGCCTCGCCGCCCTGCTTCGCGCACGAGATCGCGCCGGACTACTTCGACCCTCTCGCCGTCGATCGCCAGCAGTCGACCGAAGTCGCCCGCTGGCGCCGCGGCGAACGCCGACGCCTGCGCGCCGAGCAGATGGCGATCTCCGGTGTGGAGCGCCGCGAGATCGCGGCGGCACTGACACGGCTGCTCGGCGCGCTCGTCGCCGAACGCCTCGGCTCGATCACCGGGCGCGTCATCTCCGGCTACTGGCCGATCAAGGGCGAGCCGGATCTGCGCGGCTGGCTCGCGATGATGGGCAAAGCCGGCGCCATCACCGCGCTGCCGGTCGTGGAGACGCGGGCTGCGCCTCTCGTGTTCCGCCGCTGGACGCCAGGGGCGCGGATGGTGCGCGGCGACTGGAACATCCCCGTGCCGCGGCCCGGCGCCGGCGCGGTCATGCCGGAGATCGTGCTCGCACCGCTGTTGGGCTGGGACACCGCGGGCTACCGGCTTGGCTACGGCGGCGGTTACTTCGACCGCACGCTCGCCGCGCTGCACCCACGCCCCTTCGCGATCGGTGTCGGGCTGCAGGCGGCCCAGCTCGAGACGATCTACCCGCAGCCCCACGACATCCCGCTGGACGCCATCGTCACGCAAGACGGCGTGCAGGTCGTTCGGGAGTCAGGCTGATGAAGGGGCGGCACCACCAGCAGGAGGGATCAGGATGGCGCTGAAGCATGCAGACCCCGGTGAGGTCGTCGATCTTCGTCCGCTCGGCGACCGCCTCGGCACGGCGAAGACGAGCGCCATCGTCCGCACCGGGAGCTTCGAGGCGGTTCGCCTCGTCGTGCCGGCCGGAACCGAAATTTCGTCGCACGAGGTGGCGCAGCAGATCACGCTCCACTGCCTCGAGGGGCACGCGCAGGTCGGTCTTTCCGACGGCCCGATCGACCTCCGGGGCGGCGACTGGATGTATCTGGAGGCCGGAGAGCCGCATTCCCTGAAGGGGATCGAGGACGCGTCGCTCCTGCTGACCGTCCTCTTCGACGGCGGGCGCAACGCGCGGCCATGATCGGCCTCGCGAAAGGACGCCGCATGCCTGTCGGATCGACGACCAGCTCCGCGGAGGCGATGCGGGCCTGGCGCGGCCCTGCGCTCCTGACCTACGGGTTTCGACCCTTCTTCCTCGGCGCCGCCGTCTGGGGGGCCCTCGCCATGGCGCTCTGGCTGCCGATGCTGGCAGGCGCCGTCACGCTGCCGATCGCCTTCGAGCCCGTGTCCTGGCACGCGCACGAGCTGCTCTTCGGCTATCTCGGCGCCGTCGTCGCGGGTTTCCTGCTCACGGCCGTCCCGAACTGGACCGGGCGACTGCCGATCGTCGGCTGGCCGCTGGCGGCGCTGGCCTGCCTGTGGATCATCGGACGCCTCGCCGTTCTCACCTCGGCGTTGTGGCCGTCGGCACTGGTTGCGGCGGCAGACCTCGCCTTCCCGCTTGTGCTGGCGGCCGCGATCGCGCGCGAGATCGTCGCCGGCCGGAACTGGCGCAATCTCATCGTGCTCGCGATGCTCGCGGCGCTCATCCTGGGCAACGCGGTCTTCCATTGGGAGGCTGCCCGCGGCGACGACGCCGCCCGGGGCATCGGCCTCCGGATCGGGCTCGGCGCCGGCATCATGATGATCGCGGTGATCGGCGGCCGCATCGTGCCGTCCTTCACCCGGAACTGGCTGGTGAAGCGGGGCGGCGGCCGGCTGCCCGCGCCACCGCTGCAGACCTTCGACAAGATCGCGCTCCTCGCGCTCGTCGCGGCGCTGATCGCCTGGATCGTCATACCGCACGCGCGGCTGACCGGTGCGGCGCTCGTCGCCGCCGCCCTGCTGCACGCGGTCCGGCTCTCGCGGTGGGCCGGCGACCGGTCCTGGCCGGAGCCGCTCCTCTGGGTGCTGCACGCCGGCTACGCCCTCCTGCCGCTGGGCGGGCTCGCCCTGGGGCTCGCGACGCTCCGCCCGGACCTGGTGAGTGCGAACGGCGCGCAGCACGTCTGGATGGCCGGCGCGATCGGCCTGATGACGCTGGCGGTGATGACGCGGGCGACGCTCGGCCACACCGGGCGGCCTCTGACGGCCGGCGGCGGCACAACGGCGCTCTATCTCCTCGTGATCCTCGCCACCTTCGCGCGCCTCGTCGCGGGGCTGCTGCCGACCACCGCACCCTGGCTCTGGACCGTCTCCGGGCTCGCCTGGATCGCGGCGTTCGCGGGGTTCGCCCTGCTCTATGGCGGTCTCCTCCTCCGTCAGAGGCCTCGCAGGTGACGGGAGCGACAATGCTGGCCCGGACGCCGGCGGGAAGCATGGGGCCTCGACAAGCCCGGCCTCGCCGCCGTGCCGGGCGATCGCCGGGCACCTGGCCTCGCGCCTGCCGGCGGAAGGCGGGATCGACTTCGTCGCGAAGGTCGCCGAGCCCTCCGCGATGGAGGTCCGGAACGCGGAGGCGACGCTTGCGCGCGACGTCCACATGATGCCACTGTACCGCACCCGGTTCCTTGGACAATGGTTTGCACTACGCGGCCGCCTTGAGGTTGGCTGCCATCCAGCGCTCTCTCGCGGCCGTGGGGCTGACGAGGCCGTTCTTCTCGACCAGCCACTCGGTGTTGTAGCGGGCGACGAACGCGCGAACGGCGTCGCGGACCTCCTCGATGGTCTGGAAGATGCGTCCGTACACGACCTGCTCCTTGAAGGTGCGGAAAAGGCGCTCGATGACGCCGTTCGTCTCGGGCTGGGCGACGAAGGCGTAGCTCGGCGTCATGCCCCAGGCCTTCACCTGGTGTTGGAAGTCCTCGGACATGAAGGCGCTGCCGTGGTCGTGCCGCAGGGCGAGACCCCGGGCGGCGTCGCGGCCGAGGTGCCCGAACTGCTCGGACACCGCCATGCTCATCGCCTGCAGGGCCTCGTGCCGGGTGCCCTGCTTGGTCACGTGCCAGCCGACGAGCTCGGCGTTCCAGTGCTCGGCGACGCCGAAGAGCCAGACCTTGCCGTCGTGGACGGTGGGGATCTGGGTGCCGTCGATCGCCCACATCACGTTCGGCGCCTCGGTGACGATCCTGCGATCGTGCGTCTGCTCCGGGCGCGGGCGCGCCCGATGCGGCGAGAGCAGCATGGTCTCCCGCATCAGGCGGAGCACGCGCTTTCGCGCGACGCGCAGGCCACCCTTGACGCGCAGGCGCGCCCACACCTTGCGGTGCCCTTCGCCCGACCAGGGCGAGCGCGCGAGATCGGCCCGGATCGCGGCGAGGAGTGCGGCGTCGGAGATTGCGGGCTTCGGTCCGCGCCGGCCGCCCGGCCGCTGCGTCCGCTCCCCGGCGACGGCGGCCCTCGCGGCGTAGAACGACGAGCGCGCCACGCCCCAGATGCGGCAGACGCGCGCGATGCCATAGCGGCGGCCGGCCGTGGGAGAGATCGCCCCGGCCATCACCGCGACCTCCTCCGGGCCAAAGGGCCGCTCGGGCGCTCCATCCTCGCGCGCAGGAGCTCGTTCTCCATCGTGAGCTCGCCGATGCGCTGCATGGCCGCGGCGAGATCGGCATCGGCGGTGTCGCTCTCGCGCTCCTTCAGCGCCCCGTCGAGCGCCGCCTCGGCCTTGTCGCGCCAGCGCTCGAGCTTGTGGACCGGGGCCCCAAGCGCGCGCGAGAGCAGCTCGACCGACTCGCCCCGGAGCATCCGCATCACCACCGCCCGCTTGCGCGCCAAGCTCCAGCGCTGCCCGCGGCCAAGCGGCCCGACCTCCGGCCGCCCGCCCTCGCTTGCTGCCTCACCTGTGGACAGCGTGGACGGGCTGCACCCGCCCACACTGCCCACAGGCGCATCAACAGCAGCAGCTCCTTCGTGCGAGTTCATACTGGTGTCCCTCGTCTCGCTCATCTCGATTTCTCCTCGGACAAAATGGTGTCCAAGGAAATCGGGGCCAGCTCACCACATGATG
>SKOX01000050.1 GCA_007119835.1 Paracoccaceae bacterium | reverse complement strand
CCGCGGGCGCCCGCGGTGCCGGCGGCGCGGCCCGACGCCCCGGCGAGCGGTCCGGCCTTCCGCCTCGAGGCGGTGGTGGTGGACGGCGCGGCCGCGATCCCGGCGGACGTCCTCCGGCCGCTCTGGGAGGATCTCCTCGGCCGCCCGGTCACGCTCCCGGAGCTCGAGGCGATCGCCGCGGCCATCGGAGCCCGCTATCGCGACGAGGGCTTCGTGCTCTCCCAGGCGGTGGTGCCGGCGCAGACGGTGGAAGGCGGCGTCGTCCGCATCCAGGTGGTCGAGGGCTTCGTCGACCGCGTCGCCGTCGAGGGCGCCAGCCCGGCCGCTGCGACCTGGACCGAGCGCCGCTTCGCCCGTGCCGCCAGCGGGCGCCCGCTCGACATCGCCGACCTCGAGCGCGCGGTGCTGCTTGCCCGCGACAGCCTCGGCGGCGGGGTCGAGACCGTGCTCGGGCCCTCGCCCGAGACGCTCGCCGCCGCCGATCTAACCGTGCTGGTCGATCGGCGGCCGGTCTCGGGATTCGCCGCGATCGACAACCGCGGCTCGCGGCTTTACGGCGACGTCACCGCCACCGCCGGCGTCACCGCGTTCGGCGCCCTTGGCGGGACCGACCGGCTCGATCTCCTCGTCTCGGGCGACCCGGTCGACGGCCGCCTCGGCTACATCCGCGGCGACGCGGCCTTTCCCGTCGAGGCCGGGGACGGCGGCGTGTTCGACGGCGCGACGATCGGTCTGCGCGCGGACGCCTCCCACGGCCGTCCCAGCACCGTCGTCGAGGACCTGCGGCTTCTCTCCGACGAGCTCGGCTTCGGCGCCCAGTTCTTCGTGCCCTTCGTGCGCAGCCGGGCGGGCAACGTCTTCGGCCGGCTGGGCCTCGACTGGCGCCGCAGCGACACCGTCACCCGCTTCGGCGGCGAGGAGGTCGAGCAGCGCGACACCGTCCTCGGACTCGAGGTCGGCGCGAGCTTCGACCGCGCCGACACAAGGGGCGGCGTCTCCATCGCCGACATCACGGTCCGCCAGGGTCTCGACGCCGCCGGTGCCGGCATCGGCGCCGACGGCCCGGCGGCGGCGACGCCGACCTTCACCCGCGCCTACGGCCGCCTGGCCCGGCTGCAGCGCCTGCCCGACGACTGGTCGCTCTTCGCCGAGGCGCTGTGGCAGGTGGCGGGCAACATCCTGCCCGAAGCCGAGCGCTTCGCGCTCGGCGGCTCGACCATCGGCCGCGGCTTCGCACCGGGCAACGTCACGGGAGACTCGGGCTTCGGCGCCAGGCTCGAGCTGCGCCGCCAGGTCGGGCTCGGCGGCGAGGGCCGGGCGGCCGAGCTCTACGGCTTCGGCGACGCCGGCCGCGCCCGCGACCGGGCGGAGGCGCGCGACGGCGACCGCTGGGAAAGCCTCGCCTCGGTCGGGATCGGCGCGCGGATCGACCTCTCGCCGCGGCTCACGCTGACGCCCGAGATCGCCCGTCAGGTCGAGGGCAGGCCCGCCGACCGCCCCGGCCGCGACGGCGGCGAGATCCGGGGCTTCATCGGCGTGGTCGCGCGTTTCTGAGGCCCTACCAGTCGGCCGACGGCGTCCTGCCGAAGAGGACCTCCTCGACGCGGGCGCGCGTGGCGGGCGTGGTGCTCTCGGGGAGTGCTGCGGGGTCGAAGAAGCCCGCCTCGAGCGTCTCGAGCCCGCGGGGCCGCGCGGCCGCACTCGCGCCGCGCGCCACGAAGAGCACGACATGGTCGCGCTCGGCCAGCATCCGGTTGAGATAGACGCCGAACAGGTCCGGCGGGCTCGTGAGCTCGAGCCCGCCCTCCTCGCGGCCCTCGCGGATTGCGGCCTGCTGGCAGGTCTCGCCCGGGGTGACGCCGCCGCCCGGCAGGTGGTAGCCCGGCAGGTAGGAGTGGCGCACGAGGAAGACCCGGCCGCCGGCGTCGCAAGCCAGCAGGCGGACGCCGAGGGTGACCCGCGGCCGCACCATGTTGACGACGTTGACGAGCAGGCGGCCCGCCCGCAGGTGCGCGCGCGCGACGACGCCGCTTTGCGCTGGCCGGTCGGGGTCGCGTCGGCTGACGGTGTCGTGCATCGGCGCTCCTCGGATTCGTGCCACGGGGATCTGCGGCGTTCAGATAGAGAACGCGCAGGGCGGGAAAAAGAGCGACTCTCAGCGGGGCGGCGGCAGCGTCACCTCCCGTTCCGGCGAGCAGGCGCGGGCGAGCACGTCCTCGGCGCAGGGCCGCGGCGCGAGATCGCGCGTGAGGCAGACCCGCACCTCCATCGCGAGCCCGCCGCGGCAGGTGACGACGATGCCGTCGGGCGGCAGGTCGGGGTTGAGCGCGCGCAGGCGTTCGCTCAGCGCGTCGGGCGTCGTGCTTCCGGCGAGAGCGTCGGGTTCCGGCAGGGCCAGCGCCTCGTAGGCCGCCCGCGACAGGGCGAGGTAGTCGGGGCCCGCGAGGCCCGAGCACCGGCCGTGCTTGACCCACTGGTGCCAGGCGAGCCCGGCGCTGCCCATGATGTCCACCATCGCCCGCGTCTCGGCCCTGCTCGGGTTGCGCACGGGGCTTGCGCAGTATTCCGGCCAGCCGCGGGCGTTCTGCGGCCAGAGCCCGTGCAGGGTGAAGCCTTCGCCGGCGCCGGTCGCGCAGACGTCCGCCTCCCGGGCGTCGCCCGTCGTCTCGCACCAGCTCGGGCTCCAGCTGAGCGCGAGCAGGTAATGGTCGAAGACGCCGGGCGCGCCCGCGCCGGCCGCGCCGTGCGTCAGCGTCGCGACGAGCATCGCTGCGGCGAGGCGGGCGAGGCGGCGCATGTGGAAAACCCCTTTATCCTTGGAGGCCCGGCGCGTATATACCGCTCAGTCTCCCTCGAAAACCACAGGATGCGCGTCTCTCAACGCCTCGCGGTTTCGGCCCCGGGGGAGAGTATGTTCGCCCACGAGGAGGGAAGAGACAATGGCACTCCCGCTGATGCAGAAGGCGACGGCCGTCTGGCTGATCGACAACACGACGCTCACCTTCCGGCAGATTGCCGAGTTCTGCGGCCTGCACGAGCTCGAGGTGCACGGCATCGCGAACGGCGAGGTGGCGCAGGGCATCAAGGGATACGACCCGATCACGAACCGCCAGCTCGCCGCCGAGGAGATCAGGCGCTGCGAAGCCGACCCGAAGGCGCGGCTGCGGCTGATGAAGAACCCCGCCGCCGAGGGCGAGGAGAAGCGCCGTGGGCCGCGCTACACGCCGCTCTCCAAGCGCCAGGACCGGCCGGCGGCGATCGCCTGGCTGGTGAAGTTCCACCCCGAGCTTGCCGACAACCAGATCGCCAAGCTCGTCGGCACGACGAAGCCCACGATCCAGTCGATTCGCGACCGCACCCACTGGAACATCTCCAGCATCCAGCCGGTCGATCCCGTCGCGCTCGGCCTGTGCAAGCAGGGCGAGCTCGACGCCGCCGTGTCAAAGGCGATCGCGAAGACCGGCAAGGAGGAGGTGATGAGCGACAGCGAGCGCATGCGCCTCGTCTCCACCGAGCAGTCGCTGCAGATGGAGCCCGAGCCGCGCCTGCCCTCCTCGATCGCCGGGCTCGAGACGTTCACCCTCGGCAGCGGCCGCGGGGACGACGAGGGCGAGCCCGAGCGGGCCGCGCCCACGCGGGCGACTGCGAAGGCGGAAGCGGAGCGTCTCTTCAAGGTCGACACCGAGGAAGAGGCCGAGGAAGAGGCCGACGAAGACGACGAGGACCGGCGCCGCTGAGGGCGCAGTCCGCGCCCGGTCGCGTCGCGGCCGCGGAGCGCTTCACAGGGTCATCCCGCGTGAGGTGCGGTAGATCGCTCCGTGCGGCGCGTGACGGCATGCCGGTGCGGGTGTCTGCTGCTCTTGCCGCAAATCAGCCGATGCGTGGCCGCGGATCGACGATCGTGCGGCCGCGCGGAATGATCTGCGTTGCCTTCGCGCGGGCCTACTCCGCGGCGATCGCGATCGGTTGGCGAGCGGCGGGGCCCGCGTCGCAGTAATGCGCCTGCGCCGCGCCGACGCCCGCGCCGAGTTCGATCCGCGCGCCTGCGGTGACCAGCGCCATCTCGGCCGCACCGAGCGCGGAGAGGCACATCACCTCGTTGAGGTCGCCCAGGTGGCCGATGCGGAAGGCGCGGCCGTCCAGAGGCCCGAGGCCGGTGCCGAGCGAGGTGCGGAAGCGGTGGTAGGCGGTGCGGATCACCTCTCGCGCATCGACGCCCTGCGGCACCCGGACCGCCGAGACCGTGTCCGAATAGAGGCTCGGATGCTCGGCGACGAGGCCGAGGCCCCAGGCGGCGACGCCGCGGCGCACGCCCTCGGCGAGGCGGTGGTGGCGGGCGATGACATTCTCGAGCCCCTCGGCGAAGATCCGGTCGAGCGACGCGCGCAGACCGACGAGGAGCTGCGTCGGCGGCGTGTACGGGAAGTAGCCGGTTTCGTTCGGCTTCAGCATGTCCTCGAAGCGGAAGTAGGCGCGCCGGGAGCGGGCGGTCCGGCTCGCCTCGAGGGCGCGCTGGCTGATCGCGAGGATGCCGAGGCCGGCGGGCAGCATCAGCCCCTTCTGCGAGCCCGAGACGGCGAGGTCGACCCGCCAGTCGTCCATGCGGAAGTCGAGCGAGGCGAGCGAGGAGACCGCGTCCACGAACAGCAGTGCGTCGTGATAGGCCTCGTCGAGGGCGCGGCGGACGCCGGCGACGTCGGAGGTGACGCCGGTCGCGGTCTCGTTGTGGGTGACGAAGACGGCCTTGATCCGGCCTTCGGTGTCGTCCTGCAGCCGCCGGGCGAACTCCTTGACCGGGGTGCCGGCGCCCCAGGCGACGTCCACCACCTCGACGTCGAGCTCGAGATGCCGGGCCATGGCGACCCAGAGCGCGGAGAACTGGCCCTGGCGGGACATCAGCACCTTGTCGCCGGGCGAGAGCGTGTTGGTGATCGCGGCCTCCCAGGCGCCGGTGCCCGAGCCGGGATAGAGGATCACCCGGCCGGTCTCGGTGCGGAAGACGCGGCGCAGGTCGTCGAAGAGGCCGAGGGTGAGGTCGCCGAAGTCCGGCGCGCGCATGTCCTGCATCGGCACGTTCATCGCCTGCCGCACGCTCTCGGGGATGTTGGTCGGGCCGGGGATGAAGAGATGGGTGACGCCGGTCTTGACGGCGGGCTGCGCGATGCTGGGCATTGGGGTCTCCTCCTGATCGTTGGCGGACCAGGGCGTCCGCTTGCCGCCCCTTGTTGCGCCGTTGCGGCCGCCGGCTTCAAGCGAAGTCGGGTCGGCGTGTAAGGGCGCGGGGTTACACGGCTTAAGTCTTGTTGTGTTGTAAACGCCGCAAGGCTTACGCTCGAGGCCATGCAGACCAAGACCTTCATCGGCCCCCGCCTGCGCCGCCTCCGCCTCGAGCGGGGCGAGACCCAGGCGCAGATGGCCGCGGCCCTCGGGGTCAGCGCCTCCTACGTCAACCTGCTGGAGAACAACCAGCGGTCGGTGTCCGTTCAGGTGCTGCTCAAGCTGATGGAGACCTACGGCGTCGACTGGCGCGACCTCGCCGACGACGAGGGCACGACCATGCTCGCCGACCTGCGGGCGGCGGTGCAGGACCCGCTCCTCGAGGGCACGCGCCCGGACCTGGCGCAGCTGCGGGCCGCACTCGTTCATTCGCCGACGCTGGCTGCGGCATTCCTGAAGCTGCACCAGGGCTACCAGAGCGCGGCGGAGCAGCTGCTCGCGACGTCCGAGGCGCAGGAGGGGGCGCTGCCCGGCCTGCAGGGGCGGCCGGAGGCGGTGGTGCACAACTTCTTCCGCCGCCAGCGCAACCATTTCCGCGAGCTCGAGGAGGCGTCGGCCGCCTTCTGGAACGGCGACCGGCCGGAGACCGACGACACCTACCACGCCCTTAAGCAGCGGCTGCAGGCCGAGCTCGGCATCGCCGTGCGGGTGGTGCCGGTCGAGGCGCTGCCGAACACGCTGCGCTTCTACGACCAGCGGCGGGGCGAGATCGTGCTGAGCCAGGCCCTCGACCATCCGAACCGGATCTTCCAGCTCGTCCACGTCATGGGGCTGCTGACCAACTCGAACCTGTTCGACGAGGTGGTGGCGCGCGCGGGCCCGGTGGAGCCGCGGGCCCAGGCGCGGCTCAGGGTCGAGCTCGCCAACTACTTCGCCGCGGCGGTGCTGATGCCCTATGGCGCCTTCCTCGCCGAGGCGACGGCATCAAAATACGACTTTGACCGGCTCGCGACGCTTTTCGGGGTGAGTTTCGAGCAGGCCTGCCACCGAGCGACGACGATGCAGCGCGAGGGCGCCCAGGGCGTGCCGTTCTTCTTCATGCGGATCGACAAGGCCGGCAACGTCACAAAGCGGTTCAACGCCACCGACTTCCATCTCGCGGAGTTCGGCGGCGCCTGCCCGCGGCTCGACGTGCACACCTCGTTCCGGACGCCGGCGCGGATCGTTCCGCAATTCGTCGAGATGCCGGACAAGTCCCAGTACTTCGTCTTCTCGCGCACCGTCGACCGGCCGATCTTCGAGCGCTTCGCCCAGGACAACCGGCTGGCCGTCGCCATGGGCTGCTCGATCGAGCATGTCGGCGCGATCGGCTATGCCGAGGCCTTCGCCGTGCCGGGGATGCGGATGATCCCGATCGGGATCAACTGCCGGATCTGTCCGCGGGCGAACTGCGACCAGCGCGCCTACGAGGCGGCCGTGCGCGCGCAACCGCTCGACGAGCGGCGACGGGGGGCGACCCGCTTCGACAGCTGAGCGGCGGGCGGCCGGGTCGGTGCCGGGGGTTGCAACGCGCCGTCCTCGTCAAAGCCCTGAAATCCATGTGCAACGCGGTGGGGCGCCGCTGGCCGGCCAAGGTCGGTCGGGCGGGTCGCGTTCGGCCGGCGTGGGAAGTCGCGCTGCGGGCGCCTCGGATCCCTCGCAACAAACTTACGCATCGGCGTCCATGTTTGTTACAGAACTTACAGAGTGACACGTTCCCCTGTTGCAAAGTTACCGGCAGCGTCTAGCTCTCGCTGCACTCGGTTCGCGGCCGGCCTGCGGGCGCCGCGTTCCGGCAAAGAGAAACCGGTTCTGGGGAGACACGCCGCCATGACGAACACCTTCACCCGCCGCACCGCCCTCGGCCTCGCCGCCGCGGCCATGGCGCTCGGCGCGCCGCTGGGCGCCCTCGCCGACGAGTGGCAGCCGAACCGTCCGGTCGAGATGGTCATCATGGCCGGGCAGGGCGGCGGCGCCGACCGGCTGGCGCGGCTCTTCCAGTCGATCATCCAGAAGGAGAACCTCGCCTCGATGCCGTTCCTGCCGGTCAACAAGGGCGGCGGTTCGGGGGCCGAGGCCCTGCGCTACCTGCAGGACAACGCCGGCAACCCGCACATCATCATGGCGACGCTGAACAGCTACTACACGACGCCGATCCAGACGCCGATCGGGGTCGACATCGAGGACTTCACGCCGCTCGCCCGGATGGCGGTCGACACCTTCGCGCTCTGGGTCAACGTCGACAGCGGCATCGAGACGCTCGAGGAATACCTCGAGGCGGTGCGCGCCGCCGACGGCGCCTGGCGGATGGGCGGCACCGGCTCGGGCCAGGAGGACAGCCTGGTGACCGCGCTCCTCGAGCAGGCCTTCGGCATCCGGCACACCTACGTGCCGATGGGCGGCGGCGGCGACGTGGCGACCGCGCTCGTCGGCGGGCATATCGACGCGACCGTCAACAACCCCTCGGAGGCGATGAGCTTCTGGCAGGCGGGCCGCGTGCGGCCGATCGCGCTCTTCACCGCGGAGCGGCTCGACGCGATGGAGGGCGTGCCGACCTTCACGGAGCTCGGCCATCCGCTGGAATACTACATGCAGCGCAGCTTCGTCGGCGGCCCCGACATGCCGGCGGAAGCCCAAGCCTACTTCATCGACCTCTTCACCCGCCTGAGCGAGAGCGAGGAGTGGCAGTCCTATGCCGAGGATCAGGCGCTGCTCACCGACCTGATCACCGGGGACGCGCTGCAGGAATATTTCCTCGAGGAGCGCGCCCGGCACGCGGACCTGCTCGCGAGCATGGGCGAGCCTTCCTGACCTGCGCGCGCGCGGCCGGCGGCCGCGCGGCTCCCCGGGGCGCGGCGCATCCGCGCCCCGCATCGTCTCCGGCGTGCGATTG
>SKOX01000428.1 GCA_007119835.1 Paracoccaceae bacterium | reverse complement strand
TGCCCACAGGCGCATCATCAACGGCAATCCGTCCGTTCGTTCTTCGCTGGGGCATGTCGGAAGCATCCATTCTCGGTCGTCCTTCGACAAATGGATGTCCAGGGAAACGGGGACCAGCTCAACATTAACCGCGCCGGCGACTGGGAGCCCTACTATGGGTCGGTAACGGCGCCGATCGTTCTGATGACCTGGATGTTCATCAGCGCGTTCGTGGTCATGATCGGCGCGGAACTGGACGCGCAGATCGAGGCCGTCCGCCACCCGAAGGCCGGCAATGGTGCCAGCAAGGCCGCCCTCGACCGTCGCGAAGGGGTTTGAGGCGTGAGGTGGCGATGCCGCTGCGGCGGCGCTGCAGGCGTCGCTGATCGTCGGAACCTTCCTCATTTTCCTGGTTTTGCCGGGTGCGGCTGAGTGCTGGGGCGCCGCCTCTTCCGGCGCGCACGCGAGGCAGCACATCAACGCCTGGGGTAGCGGCCATCTGGGAGAGAATGCAGCGGTCGGGAGCGATCTCGCGCCGCCTTCGTTCGATGAGGCGGTGCTTGCGGCCGCCATGGAGCATCTTGATCCCGCATTCGAGCGCGTGCGGAGGCTCACCTGCCGCAAAGATCAAGCCGCGGGGCGCTGTACCGGCTCCCGATCAGGATCCGATCGCGCTGCCGGTTCACTCAGCCGCCAAGGCGCGGGGTTGCGCATTGCTGCAGCGCAGCATAGGTTCGCTGCCATGACCAGGATCCAGAAGGCGTCTCCGCCGCTCGCCAGGCCGAAGTCGATCAATCTTGCGCTGCAGGGCGGCGGCTCGCACGGCGCGCTGACCTGGGGCGTGCTCGACCGGCTGCTCGAGGATCCGCGCCTCGTTATCGCCGAGATCAGCGGCACCAGCGCCGGCGCGATGAACGCGGTCGTCCTCGCCGATGGCCACGGCCGCGGCGGTCCGGCCGAGGCGCGCAGGGCGCTGGAACGCTTCTGGCGCGCAACCAGCGACGCCGCCCGGTTCTCGCCGATCCAGCGGACGCCGCTCGACCGGCTGATCGGGCGCTTCACGCTCGACTACTCGCCTGGCTATCTCTGGGCGGAGAGCCTGAGCCGGTTCTTCTCGCCCTACGACATCAACCCGCTCGGCCTGAATCCGCTGCGCGACATCCTCGAGGACTGCGTCGACTTCGACACCGTGTGCCGCAGCGACGTCTCGGTCCATGTCACCGCGACCAACGTGCGCAGCGGTCGTGCCCGCATCTTCTCCGGGACGGAGGTCACCTCCGATGCCGTCATGGCGTCGGCCTGTCTGCCCCAGATCTACCCCGCGGTCGACATCGACGGCGAGGAATACTGGGACGGCGGCTACAGCGGCAACCCGGCGCTGCAGCCTCTCGTCCAGAGCGAGCGCAGCGCCGACATCTTGATCGTGCAGATCAATCCGGTTATCCGGCACCGGCCGCCGCGCAGCGCGCGCGAGATCATCAACCGGATCAACGAGATCAGCTTCAACGGCGCCCTCGTGAAGGAGTTGCGCGCGATCAAGCTCATGCAGGAGGTGATCGAGGCGAAGGGCATCGACCTCGGCGTGACGGGCCGGACCTACCTCCACCTCATCCACGTCGACCAGGAGGTCAACGACCTGTCGGCCTCAAGCAAGATGAACGCCGAATGGGGCTACCTCCAGCTTCTCTTCGACAAGGGTCGCCGCTGGGCCGACGACTGGCTCGACAGGAACTTCGACCGGATCGGCGAGGGCTCGACCCTCGACCTCGACGAGCTCTTCGACGACGCGCCGCGCGCGCTTGGCCCGCGCCTGACGGAATAGATCATGCCGGCATCCCGGTGATCGTCGCCGCGCTGGCGGCGCTGATGCATTTCGCCTGATCGCGGCGTGAGCCTGCTCCCGCTCGGCTTCTGGCGGCATGCCGATCGCGCTCTCGAGGCTCGGCGCCGGCGACCTCGCTTTGGCGGCGCAGGCCGCGGGCCTGGCGTCCGACCTCCTGCATCGCGTCACGGCGGTGGCGAGCGAGGGGCTCGACGCGCTGCCCCGTTCTTCTATTGAAGCTCCCCGGGGAGATTCGGCTCCCCCGCCGTGTTGGAATGGCGGAAGACCAAGGTGAAGAATGCGGCGACGAACACGATGAAAAGCGAGTAGAGCACCGGGACCACGAGGATCTTCTGGGCCTCCTCCACCGGAAACGTGAGGGCGATGATCGTAATGGCGAGAGGCCCGTTCTGGATTCCCGTCTCGAGCGCGACCGTGCATGCAGTCCGCGGGTGCAGCCGCAGGAGGCGGGCAAAGGTGTAGCCGATCGAGATCCCGATCACGCCGAGCCCGATGGCGGCTGCGTAGGTCGAGGGCGACGTCCCGAGCAGGAACGCCCAGTTGCGCGGCACCCAGGTCGCTATCAGTAAGACTATGAAGAAAACTGCAAGCGCCGAGCCGAAGTACTCCGTCGCCGCCCCGACTTTCGCGTTCAGCCGGCGCAGCACCATCCCGAAGCCGACGGGTATCACCAGGAGGAGCAGGGTCATGATGACGTTCTCGCGGGGAATCTCGAGATCGAGAGCGGCGGCGTAGAGCAGGAGGATAAGCGGAATCAGGACGACACCGGCGACGGTCGACGTGACGGTCATCAAAACCGAGAGGGCAACGTTGCCCTTCGAGAAATACGTGAAGATGTTCGAGGTCATGCCCCCCGGCATGCAAGCTATGATCAACAGGCCCAAGGCCATCGCGGGTGGCATCGCCAGCAGCGCGGCGAGCATGAACCCGATCAGCGGCATGAAGCCGTATTGGGAAACCAGGCCGATCCCGAGGCCGTGGGGCCGCCGCAGCGCGACGTAGAAGTCCCGCGGCGTCAGCGACGCCCCCATAGCGAGCATGATCACGAAGGTCATCAGCGCGAGCAGTGCCTGTTCGAAAGGACCGACCACCAAGCCTACTCCGCTGCGAGCTCAGCCACTGGAGGCGCGCGCAGTTCCCTCCGCAGGGTATTCCCGCTGTTCGACTTCTGCAGGTCGTCGCGGGACAACACGTTCTCGAAAACCCTGCAGGCGAAAAGAGTGGAGCCGGCGCTGGTAATGACCCCGCGCGTCCTGGCACTGAGGCCGCGCCGCAGGATGCAGGTCTTCACCGCCTCGCCCGTGATCTCTTCGAACACTCCGATCACCGCGGCGTCGACGGCCCCCGGATATTCCGCGAAACAATCCTCGACCTCATTCGGGTAGACGTTGAAGTCGTAGACGACGCTCATCTCCTTTTGTGGCCGACGACTGCGAAAGTCGAGGCAATTCGGTATCTGCGACGTTAACGCCCAGCGTTAGCGCGGCATCCCCGCGCAGGTAGATGGCGGGCGCATCGGACATCTCCTCGACCAGCGCGAAGGTCCGTGTGCCGTTCGTGCCGTTCGGCAGGCAGACCGTGACGGCAAGGGCTGTGCGTTTGGTATGCGCCACCGACATGATGAGGTCCGCGAGCGACTTTCACGATGCCCAGACGTTCTTCAGAACGCCGTGTTCCTCGACCTACGTGCAAGGCGACTTCTTGCTGAGATCAGTCACGGTTCCCCCTGTCCCACGCGACAGGTGACGACGAACCGGCGCCTGGGCAACGTTACTGCAACGATCGTCGTCGTATCGGGACGGACCGGCCCGACCCTATCGAGGCATCGCTCGGCCGGTTGCCTTCGGCATGACGGGATGCCCAAGCTGGTGGGCCCGTTGGTCTTGGCGGGCGCCAGACTCAGCGTGGGAACAGGAAAACGACGTTCGCCCTGGCGCCCCAACCCTCCGGACCATTTTCGGGTGCCTGGAGCCAGTAGCGGACGCCTCCGCCAACCTGGAGTCGCTGCCCGCCGATGGTGAGCAGCTGGTTGACGCCGACATTGATCGGCACCGCCCACGCCTCCGATTCCCAGTCGTAGGCCGTTTCGGTGTTGAGGGAGTAGGTCGTCGCCCGAGCCGTAGTGTAGGTCAGGAAGGGCTGCAGGAATGTGCGGCTCACGTCGCGATCGCCGTCGCCCGCGAAGGACCAGACGTGGTTGGCGAGCATGCCCATCGTCCATGGACCGGCCTGACGCAGCACGACGCCGGTCGGGCCGACGCCCCACTTTTCGCTGCCCAGGGCATCTTCGGTGGCCGTCGGGAACAGGAACACCGGTCCGGCGCCCCAGGTCAGGCCGCCGGGACCGGGCCGCTTTGGCGAGAAGAACAGGCTCTGAACGGTGTCGCCGAGTCCGAAGGCGCTGTCGTCGAGCCCGTTCGGAGCCGCGCCCGGCGGGAAGAACGCGCCCTGCCCGATCACGGGCACGATGGTGCGCAGGATGACGTTCCAATCCGGGTTTAGCGAGAAAGGGATGACCGGCTGGATGTTGACGAAAGTGCGCGACGTCCCTCTGGTTCCGTACCCCTCATCCCAGTTCAGCTGGAACGGGACGCTGATGAGGTTTGCGATGGGGTTCGCAAGCTGCAAGGCAAGCTCGCTCGCGTCGCGGGAGTCGGCGACGGCGCCGGTTGCGAGGAAGAGGCCGAGGCCTGCGGATGCGGCGAAGGATCGGAAACGCATGCGGTTGCTCCTTAAGCGGCTCGGCCAGGGTCAAGGTACGGGCGGCTGGTTCTTCCGTGTGACGCTCTGCTCGCGGATGCTCACCGGCGGGGGCAGCCAGTCGCCCGCCAGGATAGCGGCGCGGGTCGAGTAGTGGCGCGTCACGAGGTAGCAAAGCTTCTCGGGCGCCGGCAGCCAGTTCGCGCGCTCGACCGGGTCGGCAGTTCCTCGTGCTGCAGGAAGATCTCGATCGAGCCGATCGCGCCATGGACGGTGCCCGGCGTGCGATCCCCAACGGAATAGGGGTCGCGGCGTTGGGCACGAACAGCTGCGTTTCGGCCGAATACATCGTCGTGGACCAGAGTGCGTCCACCGGCGGCGGCGGACGAAGCGCGGCACGTGAGCGTTGCGTCCGTCGAGCGGCGCGCCGGCGCCGTCGACATGTCGCTGAGGGGCGCCTAGCACTGCCTGTCGCCCATCGCGGGATCTCGATGATCAACGGCTCGGCGCGCAGGTCGAAGACGGCGCGCGAGTAGATCGTTCCCTGGTTCGACGTCACGATCCGGTCGCCGTCGCTGGTGATGCGCCTGTCGAAGACGAAGAACGCGTTCAGCGTCCGGTCGTGGCCGCGTTCGGGATCGAAGGCGGTCTCCCGGAGCGTGCGACAGAGATCCATCATCGGAAACCCGTTGATGTAGGTTTGGAAAGCAGTGGCACAGACGGGCGCCTCGTCCAGCGCCGGCTCCATCGCCGGCGCTGAGAAGGGGGGGCGACCGCGGCCAGCGCCGGAAGCATGGCCGTCAGGAGCTTCCAGATCCGGACATGCGGTCTTCCTCACGTGCGGAGTGCGGCAGATGACGGCCGACTATTCAGGGATGACGGCGCCGACCGTCGCCTCGAAGGCGTCGGCGCTGGCATGTTCGGTGCGCAGCTTCGTGCCCGGCATGATCTCGAACCGCGGGTCGAAATCGGCCATCAGCGCCGCCAGCTGGCCGAGGATGGCGATGTCGCCCTCGACCTGCGCCGTGCCGTCGGCCAGCTGCGCCTCGAGCGTCTTGGCGCCGGCCATGGTCAGCTCGAGATCGGCGCGGTCGATGGTCAGCGTCAGGTCGGCGTCGGTGGCCTGGAAACCCTGGATGTTGGTCAGCGTCGCGTTGCTCAGCTCGACGATGAACTTCTCGCCATTGTCCGGGGTGACGAGGTTCATGGTGAATTCCAGCCCCTCCGCCCGCTTCGGGTCCATGCGGATGCCGAGGAAATTGAGGAAAAGCTCGGTCGACATCGCCCGGATGATGTCGGGGCCGCTCGAGCTCGCGGTGGCCCCCTCCGGGATGCCGGTCCGAAGCTCGTAGGCGGCGGCGAGGAAGCTGTTGCGCAGGCCCGGGTTCTCCTGCTGGTAGCCGATCTGCTCGAACACGTCGGCGAGCAGGTCCTTGGCCTCCTCGTTGTCCGGTTCGGCGTGCGCGAGCTTGTCCATGATCTCCATGGCAAGCTTGTAGTCGCCCGCGTCGAACAACTCGCGGGAGCGGGCGATGATCGGCTCGGCCCCGCCCATCATCTCGACATAGAGCGGCGCGGAGTCCTCGGGCGACAGCGGGATCAGCGTCGTCGGGTTGCAGTCCCAGAAGCCGAGGAAGCGCTGGACAACGCCGCGGGCGTTGTGCTCGGGCGAGCCGTGATAGCCGCGGCAGTGCCACTTGGCCTGCAGGCCCTTCGGCGTCTGGTAGACGTTCTGGATCTGGTTGATGGTCACGCCCTGGTTGGCGTAGTGCAGCACCTGGTTGTTGAAGTTCGCATACATGTCGCGCTGGTCGCGCAGCACCTCACGCACGCGCTCGTTGCCCCAGCGCGGCCAGTGGTGCGAGGCGAACATGACCTCGGCCTCCGGGCCGAAGCGGAACAGCGCCTCGGCGATGTATTTCGACCAGTTCAGGGAATCGCGCACCTGCGCCCCGCGCAGGGTGTAGATGTTGTGCAGCGTCGCGGTGACGTTCTCGGCCATCCACAGCGCCTTCATCTCGGGGATGTAGGTGTTCATCTCCCGCGGCGCCTCGGTGTTCGGCGTGTTCTGGAAGATCATCCGCAGGCCGTCGAGCTCGGTCTCCTCGACGGCTTCGGTGATGTAGCGCGTCGGCGCGATCAGGCCGGACGACCCGGCCGGAATCGTGTGACCCAGCCCCTGGGTGACGAAGCCGTGCGGCGCCACCGGCAGCAGCAGACCGTACTGGTAGAACAGCCGCCGGTTCATCGCGTTGCCGGCATTGACGTTCTCGGAGATCGTGAAGTCCATGAAGTCGCGGGGCGCGATGATCTCGACCTGGCCCGAGCGGACGTCGTCATCGGTGACGATCCCGCGCACGCCGCCGAAATGGTCGCCATGGGTGTGCGAATAGATGACCGCCTTGAGCGGCAGCCCCTCGCCGACCTCGCGCTGGAACAGCTCCCACGATGCCCGCGCGGTTTCCGACGCGGTCATGATGTCGAAGATGATCCAGCCGGTCTTGCCGCGCACGTAGGTAATGTTGGCAAGATCCGGCCCGCGAACCTGATAGATGCCGGGCACCACCTCGTAGAGGCCGTAGTTGTTGTTCAGCCGCGCGATCCGCAGCATCGAGGGATGGATGCTGTCGAAGCTGTCCTGCGTCTCGTTGAACAGGAAGCGCTCCTGGTCCCAGGCGACGTTGCCGGCATCGGCCATGATCTGCAGGTCGGGCAGGGGCGCGATGAAGCCGCGGGCCTGCTCATCCAGGTCGCGGGTGTCGTCGAAGGGCAGGGTGGCCGCGGCCTCCTGCAGCACCCGGATGGTGTGGGGGCTCGGCGCCTTGCCCTTGGGATGGAAATGCCCCGCGAGCGGCAACGGCTGCGCATGCGCGGCACCGCCCTCCGTCGTGAAGGCGTCCATTGTGAAGGCGCCTGCCACCGTGAACGCGGCGCCCGCGGCAGGCAGCGATGCGATGATGTCGCGTCGTGTCGGCATTACGGCTTCTCCTGTTGAGATTGGGGTCAGAACCGGACGGTGAATCCGAGCACCGGGCCGCCGAGATCGAGCTCGACGTCGCGCCCGTTCACCTCCTTGTCGATCGAGAGATGGCGCCATCCGCCCTGGACCGACCAGCGCTCGTCGAACTGGTAGCCAACGGTCACGAGGATCTGCCACGTCAGGTCCGACCCGACGCCGAACCCGCCGATGTCACCGAGCGCCGTTGCGAACCAGCGATCGGTCACCGCGACGCGGGCACGAGCGCCGACCAGCGGATCGACCCAACTCGAGCTGGAACCGAAGCTGCGAGCGGGCAGCATGCCAGGCGACAGCGACACGTCGAGATCGAGCGAGACGGCCCGGAAGCCACCCAAGGCATCGAAGGCGACCTGCCCGTCATCGTAGACTTGGTAGGCTGCATAGCCGGTCAGCTTTGTAAGCCTGGTTTCGACGCGGGCGCGCGAGAACAGCGCGCCGAAGGGCGTATCGCTCCGCTCGGTCAGATCAGCATGAAGAAGGTCCGCGATGAAGCCCCAGCGGCCGTTCCGGTGTTCGTCAAGGTAGTTGCCGCCTGAAGTTGGTTCATGCTGCGTGCTCGTTGAGGCCGGTCATGGGGCCGCCGCCGCCAGCTTTGTTTGAGAGCGCGGCGGCGGCCCCATGACCTCC
>SKOX01000033.1 GCA_007119835.1 Paracoccaceae bacterium | reverse complement strand
TTGCCAGGCGCTATCAGCTGATGCGCGGCCTCCGAATGTCAGCCATTCCGTCTCTCCTCCTTGTTCAGCGATCGCCTACCGCATCGGGGGCCGATTGTCACCCCCGGGCGGCGCCGGCAGCGGCGCGCGACTTGCCACGGCCGGCTGCTTGCCGATAAGCCTTCCGCGCACCAGCCGGAGGAGCCCACGCCGATGCCGACGCCCGTCACGGACGCCCACAAGGACCGCGCCGCAGCCTGGTTCGCCACGCTTCGAGACAGCATCTGCGCGGCCTTCGAGGCGCTCGAGGACGCCCAGGACACGGGGCCCTTCGCGGCGCTTCCGGCCGGCCGGTTCGCGCGCAAGGAGACGCGTCGCGTCGCAGGCGCGCGCACGCCTGATCGCGCCGCAGGCGCGCCCGCTTCCGATGACGCCGGCGAGGCGGACGGCGGCGGCGGCGTGATGGCGGTGATGCGCGAGGGCCGGGTCTTCGAGAAGGTCGGCGTCAACGTCTCGAGCGTCTACGGCACCCTCGCCGGACCCGCGCGCCGCTCGCTCACCGCGCGCAAGGAGATCCCGGGCCTCAAGGAAGATCCCCGCTTCTGGGCCTCGGGCATCAGCCTCGTCGCCCACATGCGCTCGCCGCTGACGCCCGCGGTCCACATGAACACCCGCATGTTCTGGACGCCGGGCGCATGGTGGTTCGGCGGCGGCTCCGACCTCAACCCGGCGATCGAGGACGAAGCGGACACGGCCTTCTTCCACGCCCGCCTGCAGGCCGCCTGCGACGCCCACGACCCGGGCTACTACCCGCGGTTCAAGGCCTGGGCCGACGAGTATTTCATGATCCGCCACTGGGGCGAGCCGCGCGGCGTGGGCGGCATCTTCTACGACGACCTCTGCACCGGCGACTGGGAGGCCGACTTCGCCTTCACACGCTCGGTCGGCGAGGCGTTCCTCGCGGCCTTCGTGCCGATCACCGAGCGGCACATGCGCCGGCCCTGGACCGACGAGCAGCGCGAGACGCAGTTGATCCGCCGCGGCCGCTACGCCGAGTTCAATCTCGTCTACGATCGCGGCACCCAGTTCGGGCTGCAGACCGGCCACAACCCGGAGGCGGTGCTGATGTCGCTGCCGCCCGTCGCGAAGTGGCCGTGAGACCGGCAGCGCGTTGCAACCAGCGGCCGGCCGCCGCTTTCTTGCGGAAAGAGCGCGCCGCCCGATCCCGACGGTTCGTCGTGAAGAGCGTCGCCCCGCTACCGAAGGCGAGAAGCCGCGCCGCACGATGACCCGCATCGCCATCCTCGGCTGGGGCTCGCTGCTCTGGGACCTCGACGACCTCGAGCCGAAGGTCGCGGGCGGCTGGGCGATGCGCGCAGGCCCCAGCCTGCCGATGGAGTTCAGCCGGGTGAGCCCGAAGCGGCTGATGGGCCTCGTCGTCGCGCTCGACCCGCTCGACGGCGTCGCCTGCGCCACCCACGCCATCCGCTCGCGACGGACCCGCCGCGCCGAGGCCATAGCCGACCTTGCCGCGCGCGAGCGGGCGCCCGAGCAGCGGATCGGCTGGGCCGAGGCCGACGGCCGCGGCGCCTCGCGCCTGCCGGAGGTCGCCCGCACGGTCTCGGACTGGTGCGCAGCCGCGGGCTGGGACGCCGCCGTGTGGACCGACCTCGAGCCGAACTTCCACGGCATGACCGGCAAGCGCTTCTCGATCCCAGCCGGCATCGCGCATCTGCGCGAGCTTCAGGGCGCGAATCTCGCCGAGGCCCACCGCTACATCCGCTCCGCACCCCTCGGCACCCGCACGCCGCTGCGCCGCGCCCTCGCGAGCGACGCCTGGTGGCGCGGGATCAGAGATCGGCGCCGATAAGCCAGACGACACCGAGCACGATCGTGCCCGCCATGGTCGCGTTGAAGAGTTGCAGCCGGCGCGGCGCCCGGAGCCAGTCGGCGAGCGCCGCGCCGAAGGCCGCCCAGCCGGTGGCGGAGGTAAGGCCGACGACGCCCGCCACGACGGCGCAGATCGCTGCATCGCGCACCGTGTCCGCGCCGGTCACGAACTGCGCCACGATGCCCGCGCACATCACCCAGGCCTTCGGGTTGATCCACTGGAAGCCCGCGGCCTGCCAGAAGGTGAAGGGCCGCGCCCGGGCGACGGCGCCCTCGGCCGAGGCGGCGGTCGCAATGCGCCACGCGATCCAGAGGAGCAGCGCCGCGCCGCCCCAGCGCAGCACCTCGTGCAGCACCGGATAGAGGCGGAAGACCTCACCGAGCCCCAGCGCCACCGCGAACAGCATGAGAGGGAAGCCCCAGGCGACGCCCTGCATGTGCGGCAGGGTGCGGCGGAAGCCGAAGGTCGCGCCGGAGGCCGCCAGCATGGCGTTGTTCGGCCCCGGCGTCCAGCAGGCGGCAAAGAGGATGCCGGCGAGGGCGAGCAGCGTTTCGAGAGGCATCGGCGGCACTACTTTAGGTCAGCGATCCTGCCATGGTGCGCCCGGAGACTGCGGGAGTCAACGCAGCCGAGGGGACCGTCTGATACCGCCGAACGCGCCGGACGCCCGAATTCGGAACCGGCCACATTAACACGTTTTCCGTCCCAAATCAGACCGTTGTGGCGCATCCAAGTGTCAACACCTCAAGTGAGGGGCGCCCGGACCGCCGTCAGACAGCGACCTTGCCGACCAACGCCTTCAGGTCCGCCTCCGGCCGCGCGCCCATATGCGAGATGATCTCCGCGGCCGCCACATTGCCCATCTGCGCCGCCGTCATCCAGTCCCGCCCGGTAACGACGCCCCAGAGGAAGCCCGATGCGAAGAGGTCACCCGCCCCGGTCACGTCGACGACATCGGTCGCGACCGCGTCGGCGTGGACCCGCGCGCCGCCGGCGAGCACGTGCACCCCGCCCGGGCCGACGGTGCAGGCGGTGATCGGCACCTCGGCCTCGGCCAGCGCCATCGCACGCTCCAGATCGTCGGTCTGGTAGAGCGACTTCAGCTCGTGCTCGTTGGCGACCAGCATGTCGGCACCCTCGCGCACCATGGTGCGGAAGGCGTCGCGGTGGCGCTCGACGCAGAACGGGTCGGAGAGGGTAACGGCGACCTTGCCGCCCGCGCGCTTGGTCGCGCCGATCGCCTTGGCGAAGGCGGCGTGGCTGTCGGGCCCGTCGAAGCGGTAGCCTTCAAGGAAGATCCACTCGGCCCTCGCCATCTGGATCTCGTCGATGTCCGACGGCGCGAGGAACTCGGAGACGCCGAGATAG
Source organism: Paracoccaceae bacterium (assembly GCA_007119835.1). Classification (GTDB taxonomy): domain Bacteria; phylum Pseudomonadota; class Alphaproteobacteria; order Rhodobacterales; family Rhodobacteraceae; genus Amaricoccus. The sequence goes on along the minus strand of SKOX01000033.1, from coordinate 4,931 downwards.
GTGCTCATCGACCGCTCGCTGTCGGGCGTGACAAGGACCAGACACCGGCCCGTGTCGGCCTCGTGGTCCTTCGGCGCGCGGGGCGTGAAGTAGTCCGCGCCTTGGGCTGTGAGGTCGTGGACGAAGATCTCGCCGAGCTGATCGTCCTTGACCTTGCCGACATAGGCCGTGCGCGCGCCGAGGGCGGCCAGGCCGGCGATGGTGTTGGCCGCCGATCCGCCCGAGACCTCGCGCCCCGGGCCCATCGCCTCGTAGAGCTCGCGCGCGCGGTCGGTGTTGATCAGGGTCATGATGCCGCGCTCGACACCCATCTCCTCGAGGAAGGCATCCTCGGCATGGGCGATCACGTCGACCAGCGCGTTGCCGATCCCGACGACGTCATAGGTCTTGGTCATGGGCTCTTGTCCTCCCAGGGGCAGAGGTCTCGGATGAGGCAGGCCCCGCAGGCGGGCTTGCGTGCCTTGCACACGTAGCGGCCGTGCAGGATCAGCCAGTGATGGGCGTGCTGCTGGTAGCCGACGGGGACGTTGTCCTCGATGGCGCGCTCGACGGCGAGAGGATCGCGGCCGGGGGCGATCCGGGTGCGGTTGCCGACGCGGAAGATGTGCGTGTCGACGGCCTGCGCCGGGTAGTGCCACCAGCTGTTGAGCACGACGTTGGCGGTCTTGCGCCCGACGCCGGGCAGGCTCTCGAGCGCTGCGCGCGACGACGGCACCTCGCCGCCATAGCGCTCGACGAGGAGGGCCGAGAGCTTCATGACGTGGCGCGCCTTGTTGCGGTAGAGGCCGATCGTGCGGATGTGCTCGACCAGCCCCTCCTCGCCCAGCGCCAGCATCTTCTGAGGCGTGTCGGCGATGCGGAAAAGCGCCTCGGTCGCGCGGTTCACCCCCTTGTCGGTCGCCTGCGCCGAGAGGGCAACGGCCACCAGCAGGGTGAAGGCATTGGTGTGTGCGAGCTCGCCGCGCGGCTCAGGCTCCGCCGCCTGAAAGCGGCGGAAGATCTCGGTCTGGGTTGCACAGTCCAGGGGCTCCGGCATCGCGCAGAGGGAGTTGCACGCCGGGCCGCGCCGCGCAAGGGGCGGGCACCATGTCGGCCGCCCGCGCCGCTCTCCCCGAAAGGCACCTGGCCAACCCGAACACAGGAAGAACGAATGGCGCACATACACGAACCATTAACGGTTGCCGGCCTAAGAAGAGGAGCGTCCGTCAGCGAAAGGTGCCGCAGATGACCATGCCCGCCCCTGCCCGCCCGAGTCACGCTGCCACTGCGACGCTGCACTGCCTCGATCCGCGCACAGCCCAGCCGCACCGGCCGGACGGCGATGTGCGCATCAAGTTTGCGGTGGCGCAGGCCCTCGCCCAGCGGCGCATCGGTTTTCACTATCAGCAGGTCGTGCGCGCCGACCGGCCGTCCTTCGTGGCCTTCCACGAGATGCTGGTGCGCATGCGGCTGCCGTCGGGCGAGGTGGTACCCGCGGGCGTCTTCATGCCAGCCGTCGAGCGCACGAGCCTCGGCCGGGAGATCGACCGTCTCGCGCTTTCGCACGCCCTGGACCTGCTCGCGGCGCAGCCGGACCTGCGCGTCTCGGTCAACATGTCGCCCCTCACGATGGGCGACGAGGGCTGGCTCGCGCTCTTCGAGCAGGCGGCCGCAGCCCGGCGCGACGCACTCGGACGGCTGATCCTCGAGGTGACGGAGACCGAGGCGATCCGCGACGTCGATCAGACGCGGGACTTCATGGACCACGTGCGCGCCGCGGGCGTCGCCTTCGCCCTTGACGATTTCGGCGCGGGCGCCACCGGTTTCCGCCACTTCCGTGACCTGCGCTTCGACATGGTCAAGATCGACGGCGCCTTCGTGGAGGGAGTCGCGAACACGCCGGACGCCCAGGTACTCGTCGAGTGCCTGATGGCGGTAGGGCGGCATTTCGAGATGCTGACGGTGGCCGAGCGGGTGGAGCATCCCGCCGACGCCGCGTGGCTCGCCAAGCTCGGCATCGACTGCCTGCAGGGCTACCTGTACGGACGGCCCGTTGCCGAGATCGCAGGAGAGGACGCAGAGCTATCCGGCCCCCTTGCGGCGGCCGGCTGAGCGGGCCCGCCCCTCAGTTTTCCTTGGAAAGCTTGGCGAGCTTGGCCTGCATGTCGGCAAGCTGGCTCTTCAGCTCGTCGAGCTCCATGTCCTTGCGCGCGCCGCGCTCGCCCTTCTCCCCCTCCGGAAGCGTGCCGGCGGGGAAGGGCGTGAACATGCGCATCGCCTGCTCGAAGAGATCCATGTTGGCCCGCGTCAGTACCTCGAAGTTCTGGAACGCCGGATTGGCGCCGAAGGCCTTCTGGATCTGCGAGCGCATCTTCTCCTGGTTGCGCGCGAAGGTTTCCATCGATGCCTCGAGATACGCCGGGACGAAACCCTGCAGCGTGTCCCCGTAGAGCCGGATCAGCTGGCGGAGGAAGTTTGCGGGCAACATTGTCTGGCCCTTCGACTCTTCCTCGAAGATGATCTGCGCCAGCACCGAGCGGGTGATGTCGTCCCCCGTCTTCGCGTCTTTCACCACGAAATCGAGACCCTCACGGACCATCTGGCTCAGGTGGTCGAGCGTCACGTATGACGACTTCGCCGTGTTGTAGAGGCGGCGGTTCGCGTACTTCTTGATGACGATGGGCTTGGCCGCTTTTTCGTCCTGTTCAGCCACGCGCAGTCTCCCAGTGGTTGACCTCCCGCGGGCTGCCACCTTATCGCCGCATCAGACTGGCGCAAAGGGCTTCCGCGCGTGCGAAATCGCAGACCCTTGTCGGCCATCCGCTCGCCGGGGTCAAGCGGACCCCGGGAGCCGGACGTTCGGGAGCCAGCGCCTCACGCGCGGGAAGGAGCCCGGTCAGCGATGCGGCGCAAGAAGCCATGCGTGGGGAGGAGCATCGTGCATCATCTTGACCAGAACGACGCATCGGAGGCTCCCGCGAGGGAGCCCCGCGAGTCTGAAGCCGTCGATCCCGCGACCGAGCGGGCGCGGCGGTATCTGGACCTCTGGGAGAGAAACCTCTCGCAGCTTTCCCTGAGCGGACCATCGGCGGGCGCCAGCGCCTCCCGCGACCGACGCGACCGCTGATGCCGTCCCACCCTCCGGACGAGCGCCCGGTCCCGGCCCCGCACCGCTGCGGCGAGCCAGGGCCGCTCGTCTTCCATCTCGCGGCCGCCCTTGCGGGCTATCAGCAGGCACTCCTGGCTGCCCCGAACGCCCGCGACGATCGCTTCCCCTGGTCGCCGCATCTGCGCGAAGCCGCTGCCGGGCTCGACGGCGAAATCGATCGCCTCGCCCTCGCGCGCGAAATCGGCGCCCGGCTCTCGGCGATGCTCCGCGGGATCGAGATGTGGCAGGCGCATCCCTACCGCCGAACCCTAGCGCCGCCGCCGGCGATCTGGAGCCGGGGCAACTGTCGCCTACTCGACTACGGTCAGGCGCCCGAAGCGGCAGATCCGCGCGGCCTGCCCGTCCTCGTCGTGCCGTCGCTGATCAATCGCGCCTACATCCTCGACCTCCTGCCCGAGCGGTCGCTCCTGCGCTGGCTCGCGGCCAGAGGCCTGCGACCGGTCCTGCTCGACTGGGGTGAGCCCGGGCCGGAGGAGCGCAGCTTCGACCTCGACGCCTACGGCAGGGAACGGCTCGTTCCCGCCCTAGCCCGTCTCGCCGAAGAAGCGGGACGCCCGGCGGCGGTGGTCGGCTACTGCATGGGCGGCACGCTTGCCGCCGGACTCGCCGCCCGCTCGCGCGAGAACCTGACGGCTCTGGCAACGATCGGCGCGCCCTGGGACTTCGCCGCAACCTCCGGACTCGGCGGCGGTCTGCGCGCCATGATCCGAGCGACGGGCGCCGAGCGCACGGAAGCGCTCGTCACGGGCGTCGGCGAGGCCTTCGGCGCAGTGCCGTTGACGGTCTTCGAGCACCTCTTTGCGCTGATCAACCCGATGCAGGCGGCCGTGAAGTTCCAGCGCTTTGCGCGGCTCGACCCGGACGGCGAAGCCGCGCGGCATTTCGTGGCCATCGAGGACTGGCTGACAGATGGGCTGCCCATGGCGACGCCGACGGCGCGCGATCTGCTGGTTGGCTGGCAGATCCGCAACCGAACGGCGGCAGGGCGCTGGCATTTTCTCGGCGGAACCGTTCGCCCACAGGAGATCAGGATCCCCACCCTCGCCTTCTGCGGCCAGAGCGACAGCATCGCGCCGGCGCCGATCGCGCTGCCGCTCGCCCGGGACATCCCGGGCGCGCGGATCGTGGCGCCGCCCACTGGGCATGTCGGAATGGTTGTGGGTTCGGCGGCGGCCCAGCAGGTCTGGCGACCGCTTGCGGATTTCCTTGCCGCCCATGCAGGTTGAGCCCGTCACGGGATTGTGCGACGCAGGATCCGGGACGGCCGCGAGGGGCGAATCGGACCAGCCGACCCGGCCCGCCTCGTGCGGGCAGGCCCCTCCCGGACGCGCAACGAGGAGGAAAGCATGACCAATATCGTCATCGCTGCGGCGGCCCGCACCGCGGTCGGCAGCTTCAACGGTGCGTTCGCGACCACGCCAGCCCACGAGCTCGGCGCCGCAGCGATCCGCGCGGCGCTGGAGCGCGCGGGTGTCGAGGCCGCCGAGGTCTCCGAGACGATCATGGGCCAGGTTCTGACCGCGGGCCAGGGGCAGAACCCGGCGCGGCAGGCCCATATCGCGGCGGGTCTTCCCGAGGGTTCGGCTGCCTGGGGCATCAACCAGGTCTGCGGCTCGGGCCTGCGCGCCGTTGCGCTTGCCGCGCAGCACATCGCCCTCGGCGACGCCGGCATCGTCGTCGCGGGCGGCCAGGAGAGCATGTCGCTCTCGCACCATTCGACCTACCTGCGCGCCGGCCAGAAGATGGGCGACGTGAAGTTCATCGACACGATGATCCGCGACGG
>SKOX01000104.1 GCA_007119835.1 Paracoccaceae bacterium | reverse complement strand
CCAGGGTCGCGAGCGCGCGGCGCAGCGCGTCCGGGATCGGCACCGGCCGGAGGCTTGTGCGGTCGACGCAGACATGGGTGAAGCGCGCCTCGGCGGCCGCGGTCGCCGCGCCCGCCGCGAAGAGGCCGATGCCGTAGGTGATGGAGCTGCGCCCGACGCGGTCCGCGCGAAGGCCGGCCTCGATGTCGCCGGGAAAGCCGAGGCTCGCATAATAGGTGCAGCCGCTCTCGGCGACGATGCAGACGACGTCGCCGCCGGGCACGTGCAGACCGCCCCGGTCGACGAGCCAGCCGTTGACGATCGTGTCGACGTACTCGTAGTACACCGTATTGTTCAGGTGCCCGTAGACGTCGTTGTCGCGCCACCGGGTGGGGAACGTCCGGAAGAACGGGTAGTCGGAACGGATGGCGGGGTCGCGCGGCATGCAAACCTCCAGCGAGGATGGCGAAGCCTACCCCGAGCCGCGGGGGACGGGCGAGACCGGCTCCGGCGGGCCGGCGAAAGGCCGCCGCTCCCGACCGCGCGTCCGCGGCCTCCTGTTCGACAAGGATGGAACGCTTTTCGACTTTCACGGCACCTGGAGCGCCTGGAGCCAGGCGCTGATCCGCGAGCTCGCCGGCGGCGACGAGGCGCGGGTGCGGCGCCTCGCCGACGCGCTCGGCTTCGACCTCGACGCCGGGCGGTTCGCGAAGTCGAGCCCGGTGATCGCCGGCACCCTCGAGGTCGTCGTCGACGCGGTGCTGCGCGTGCTGCCCGAGACGCAGCCCGAGGCGCTGCGCGCCCACCTGATCCGGAGCGCCGCCGACGTGTGCCCCGTCGAGGCGGCACCGCTCGCGCCGCTGCTGCGGCAGCTCCGGGCGGACGGCTTCGTGCTCGGCGTCGCGACCAACGACGCCGAGGCCGCCGCGCGGGCGCAGCTCGCCGGCGTGCTCGACCTCTTCGATTTCCTCGCGGGCTACGATTCGGGCTTCGGCGCCAAGCCGGGTCCGGGAATGGCGGAGGCCTTCTGCCGCCATGTCGGCCTTGAGCCCGGGGAGGTCGCGATAATCGGCGACAGCACCCACGACCTCTATTGCGGGCAGGCGGCGGGCCTCGTCACCATCGGCGTCCTGACCGGGCCGGCGGAGGCCGAGGACCTCGCCCCCCATGCCGACGCCGTGGTGGCGCATGTCGGCGCCCTGCCCGCCTGGCTCGCCGGCCGAAGTTGATCGAGATCAGATACCGCAAGCCCTCGGAATGATTTAGGAACTTTCGAACCCGCACCGGAGCGTCGTACGATGTGCATGGAACCGCACCTGCCGATCCGCGTCCCGGTGCGCCGCCCGCAGACCGTCGCGCCGGAGGGGAGGGTCTCGCCATGACCGCCGCCCGGCCGGTCTTCCGCACCATCGGCGTCACCAAGGTCTACGGCGAGGGCTCGGCGGCGGTCCACGCGCTGCGCGGCGTCGACCTCGACCTCAACGAGGGCGAGATGGTCGTCCTGCTTGGCGCCTCGGGCTCGGGCAAGTCGACGCTGCTCAACATCCTCGGCGCCCTCGACACGCCGACGGCGGGAAGCGTCTTCTTCCGCGACCGGGAGCTGACGCGCGCCTCGGACCGCGAGCTGACCGCCTTCCGCCGGGACCATGTCGGCTTCGTCTTCCAGTTCTACAACCTGGTGCCCTCGCTGACCGCGCGGGAGAACGTGGCGCTGGTCACCGAGATCGCCCGGGCGCCGATGTCGCCGGCCGAGGCGCTCGAGCGCGTCGGCCTCGGCCACCGGATGGACCACTTCCCGGCCGAGATGTCCGGCGGCGAGCAGCAGCGCGTCGCCATCGCGCGCGCCATCGCCAAGCGCCCCGACGTGCTGCTCTGCGACGAGCCGACCGGCGCGCTCGACTCGAAGACCGGCGTCACCGTCCTCGAAGCGCTCGAGGCGGTCAACCGCGAGCTCGGCACCGCGACCGCGATCATCACCCACAACGCCGGCATCCGGCGGATCGCCCACCGCGTCATCGTCATCGCCGACGGCCGGATCGCGCATATCGACGAGAACGCCGAGCGCATCGCGCCCGCCGAGGTCCAGTGGTAATGCGCGCACTCGACCTGAAGCTCGTGCGCGACCTCAGGCGGATCTGGGCGCAGGGCCTCGCCATCGCGCTGGTGCTCGCCTGCGGCGTCGGCATTCTTGTTGTCTCGACCGGCGCGCAGCTGACGCTGACCGAGAGCCGCGACGCCTATTACGAGCGCCAGCGCTTCGCCGACGTCTTCGCCACCGCGACCCGGGTCCCCCGCACCCTCGTCCCGGAGATCGAGCGCATCGACGGCGTGGCCCAGGTCGAGACCCGGATCGCGTCCTACGTCGTGCTCGACATGCCCGGCATGCTCGAGCCGGCGATGGGCCGGCTGATCTCGCTGCCCGAGGCGGGACCGCCGCTGATCAACATGCCGATCCTGCGCTCGGGGCGCCTGCCCGACCCGCTCCGCGCCGACGAGATCGCCGTCACCGAGCCCTTCGCCGAGGCGCACAGCCTCCTGCCCGGCGACGGCTTCACGGCGATCCTCGACGGCCAGCTCCGCCGGCTGACGGTGACGGGGCTGATGCTGTCCCCTGAGTTCATCTACACCATGGGCCCGGGCACGCTGATCCCCGACGACCGGCGCTTCGGCATCCTTTGGATGGGCCAGGACGGCGCTGCGGCCGCCTTCGACATGGACGGCGCCTTCAACGAGGTGGTCCTGCGGCTGACCCCCGGCGCCTCCGAGGATGCGGTGATCGCAGCCCTCGACATCCTGCTCGAGCCCTACGGCGGGACCGGCGCCTACGGCCGCGACGGCCAGATCAGCCACGCCTTCCTGCAGAGCGAGCTCGACCAGCTCGCCGCCATCGCCGTGGTGATGCCGCCGGTCTTCCTCCTGGTCGCGGCCTTCCTCGTCAACATGGTGCTCGGCCGGCTGATCGCGCTCGAACGCCAGCAGATCGGGCTACTGAAGGCGGTCGGCTACACGACGAACGCGGTCGCCATCCACTATCTCAAGCTGAGCGCCGGCATCGGGGTCGGCGGCGTGCTGATCGGCTGGGCCATCGGGGCCTGGGGCGCGGCGGGCATGGCCGGGCTCTACCAGGACTTCTTCCGCTTTCCCTACCTCGTCTACGTCCCGAGCCCGGCCGCCTTCGCCGCCTCCGGCGCGCTCGGGATCGCCGCGGTGGTGATCGGCGCGCTCCGGGCGGTGCGCAGCTCGGTGCGGCTCAGCCCCGCCGTCGCCATGTCGCCGCCCGCGCCGCCGAAATACGGCCGCGGCATCGTCGACCGGCTGGCGGGGCCCCTGCGCCTGCGCCAGACGACGATGATGATCCTGCGCTCGATCGTGCGCTGGCCGGGGCGGTCGGTGGTCACGCTCTTCGGCGTCACGGCGTCGGTGGCGGTGCTGGTCGGCTCGCTCTTCACCTTCGACGCCATGGACGAGATGGTGGACGACTTCTTCTACAACGCCAACCGCGCCCAGATGACGGTGATGCTGAGCGACCCGCGCAGCCGGGGCATCATCGAGGACGCGCGCGCACTTCCCGGCGTGCTCGAGGTCGAGGGCCATGCCTCGGTGCCCGTCCGGCTTTCCCACGGCTCGAGGGAGCAGACCCTGCGGCTCGAGGGGCAGTCGGGCGACGCCCGGCTCATCCGGGTGCTCGACCCGGACGGCCGCGCGATCCACGTGCCGCCCGAGGGGATCGCGCTGCCCGCGACGCTCGCGCGGGAGTTCGGGCTCGGGCTCGGCGACCTCGTCTCGGTGGAGCTGCTGACGCCGCCGCGTGAGACGCATCTGCTGCCGGTCACCGCGCTGACACGGCAGAGCATGGGGCAGGACGCCCACATGGACGAGGCGGCGCTTTTCCGGCTGATGCGCCAGGTGCCGCAGGTCAACCGGCTGAACCTGATGGTGGACGAGGCCGAGCTGCCCGCGCTCTACGCCCAGCTGAAGCAGACGCCGGCGGTCTCCGGCGTCATGCTCTGGGACGAGACGCGGGCGCAGTTCCAGGAGGAGATCCAGCGCAACCTCGCGACCTCGGTGACGATCTTCGCCATCCTCGGCATCCTCATCACCTTCGGCGTGGTCTACAATGCCGCCCGCATCCAGCTCGCCGAGCGCGCCCACGAGCTCGCCAGCCTGCGCGTGCTCGGCTTCGGCAAGGGCGAGGTCGCCTACGTGCTGGTGGGCGAGCTCATGCTCCTCGCGCTTGCCGCGGTCCCCTTGGGCTGGCTCGCCGGCTACGGCTTCGCGGCGCTGATCGCCACCGGCCTCTCCACCGAATTCGTCTCCATCCCCCTGGTCGTCTCGCGTGGCACCTTCGCGCTCGCGACCATGATCGTTCTCAGCGCTGCCCTGGTGTCGGCGCTCATCGTCAAGCGGCGGCTCGACCGGATCGAGATCGTGACCGCGCTGAAGCAGAAGGAATGACGTCATGAGGCTCCCGCGAAAGGTCCTGTGGGCGCTCGCTGCGGTCCTGCTCCTCGCGGCCCTCGTCTGGGCGTTGCGGCCCGAGCCGCTGCCCGTGGACATGGCCGAGGTGCGGCGCGGGCCGATGCAGGTGACGGTGGCGGCGGAAGGCGTGACGCGGGTGCCCGACCCCTGGATCGTCTCGGCGCCGAGCACGGCAACCACGACCCGCTCGCCGGTCGAGGTCGGCGACCGGGTGGTGGCGGACGAAACCGTGGTCGCCTCGATCCGGCCGGTGGAGCCCGCGCTCCTCGACGCCCGCGCGCGCGCCGAGGCCGAGGCGGCGGTGATCGAGGCCGACGCCGCCGTTCATGTCGCCGCGGCCAACGTCGCGCGCGCCGAGGCCGACCTCGCCTATGCCCGCTCCCAGTACGAACGGAACCAGGAGCTCGCGGCGCGCGGCGTCATCCCCCAGCGCATGCTCGACGATTCGCGGCAGGCCCTCGACCAGCACCGCACCGCGCTCCAGGCGGCGCAGTCGGCGCTCGCCATGCAGGAGGCGATCCGCAACCGCGCCCGCGCCCGGCTGCTGGGACCGAGCGCGGGCATCGTCGGCGGCGACGAGGGCTACATCGACATCCGCGCGCCGCAGTCGGGCACGGTCCTCGCCGTGGAGGACACCGGCGCCCGCCTCGTCCAGGCGGGCGCGCCGCTCGTCGCGATCGGCGATCTCGACGACATCGAGATCGAGGTCGACCTTCTCTCCGCGGACGCGGTGCGGCTGGTGCCGGGGGCGCCCGCCACCGTCGAGCGCTGGGGCGGCGAGGACATTCTCGAGGCGCGGGTGCGGCGGATCGACCCGCGCGGCTTCACGCGCGTCTCGGCCCTCGGCATCGAGGAGCAACGCGTCCGGGTGCATCTCGACCTCGTCAGCCCGCCCGAGACGCGCAAGGGCCTCGGCGACGCCTTCCGGGTCTTCGTCCGGATCGTGACCTGGGAAACCGACGACGCTCTGCAGGTGCCGATCGCCTCGCTCTTCCGCGAGGGCGAGGACTGGGCCGTCTACCGTGTCGAGAACGGCCGCGCCGTCGCCCGGACGGTCCGGATCGGCGCGCGTACCCAGACCGAGGCACAGGTCCTCGAGGGCCTCGAGGCGGGCGAGCGGGTCGTCGCGTTCCCGGGCGACCGGGTCACCGACGGCACCCCGGTGCGCGACCGGGCGGGCCCGTGAGCCCGCTTGCGCTACCCGCTCGCGCACCTTTCCGAATGGTTAACCGGTGACGGTTCTTCTTTCTGCGTCAGATACTTGCCGGGATGTCGCCGTCTGGGAGAGGACGGGCCGCCAGCGCACCGCCACGGTCAGGAGAGACCCGGCCGCGGCCCTACTCTGCCGCGTCGAGAAAGACCGCGCAGGGATCATCGCGCTCGGGCGCGTCGGTGACGATGACGTGGTCGAAGGGAACCTCCTCCTCGTCCTCCGGCTCCGCCTCGAGCTGTCCGAGCGAGATCAGGTCGGCGTCCGGATTGGCATGGCGAAGCGGCTCCGGCATGCCGCGCTCGAGATCGGCGTGGCCGTTGCCGGTGATGACCACGACCTGCCCGCCGCCGGTCATCGTGCGGGCCCAGAGGGTCGCGTCGGCGAGGCCCGCATCGCGAAAGCGCTGCGCCTCGACCATGCCGGGCAGGATTTCCTCGGGAATGGCGTCGCAATGGGCCGCCGCCATGATCCGCTCGCGCGCCGCCTGCTCCTCGGGCTCGAGCGGCTGGTCGAGACCGTAGATCGCCGCGTCCGGCCCGAAGGGACCGGCCGCCCCCTCGACCATCGCGCGGCGCACGTCGGCGTGGGGCTGGCCGCCGCCGAAGACCCGCGCCTCCGGCGCCGCCTCGAGGACCTGCGCGTAGTAGTCGAAGTCGGGCCAGCCCGAGGCCTCCCAGTCGAGCGCCTCGGCGATCTTCTCGCGGCTCGCGCCCTCGGCGCGCAGCTCGTTGACCCGCGCCTCGCGCTCCTGGGGGATCATCTCGAAGACGAGCGCGTCGGGCTGGAGCGCCTCGACGATGCGGGCCTGGTTGGTGTGATGGATCGGATTGTCGTGGATCTCGCCGAGAATGACGATGCCGCGGTCCTCGGCGCGCTCGATGAAGGCATCGAGCTCAGACGCCGCCGCTGACACGGCGAGCGAGGCGGCCGTCACCGCTGCGGCACAGCACACCATCACACGCATCGCACCCCCCCCGGAAGCCATTGTCGCGCGGGCACTATCGCACGTCGCTTCCGGGGCGTCACGCGATTCTCAGGCGGACGCCAGGGTCTCCGCCGCGAAACCCGTAACGGTTTCAAGCCGCTTGCGGAGCTTGGTCAGTGCCTGCGCCTCAAGCTGCCGGATGCGTTCCTTCGAGAGTCCGAGTTCCTGGCCGAGGCTCTCCAGCGTCCGCGGCTCGTCGCGCAGCTTGCGCTCGATGATGATCATCCGCTCGCGCGCATTGAGCGTGTTGAGGGCATCGGCCAGCCAGCCGCGCACCCGGTCGATGTCGGCCCGGCGGGTGACGGTCTCGTCGGCCTGCGGCGCCTCGTCCTCGAGCGTCTCGAGCCACTCGCGACCCTCCTCGCCCGCCTGCTGGGCATTGAGCGAGAAGTCGGCGCCGGCGAGGCGCGCGTCCATCATCTCGACGTCGCGCAGCGGCACGCCGATCTCCTCGGCGATCATCTCGCGCAGGCGATGGCTGTCGAGCACCTCGCCGTTGGCGCCGGCCTCGCGCTCGAGCTTGGCGCGCACCCGGCGAAGGTTGAAGAAAAGCGCCTTCTGCGACGAGGTCGAGCCGGTGCGGACCATCGACCAGTTGCGCATGACGTAGTCCTGGATCGAGGCCTTGATCCACCAGACCGCGTAGGTCGAGAAACGCACGCCGCGGTCGGGATCGAACTTCTCGGCGGCCTTCATCAGGCCGACGCCGGCCTCCTGGATCAGGTCGGGCATCGGCGCGCCGTAGCGGCGGTACTTGGACGCCATGGAAATCGCGAGGCGCATGTAGGCGTTGACGAGGCGGTGCAGCGCCTTCTCGTCGCCGTCGTTGCGCCAAGCCCGGGCGAGGACGAGTTCGGTCTCGGCGTCGAGCATCTCGGCCCCCATGGCCTGCTTCGTCACCGTGCGCATTGCGGTCTCGTCGTAAGCCATCGCTCCAGCTCCTCCATGTCGCGAGAGTTGACCGCGCCGAGGCCGCCTTAACTCTCTGTACACGGAGGTTTACGACTCCCTTACCCGAGTGGATCACCGCGGAACGGGGCCGAAACGGTTTGTTTCCTTACAGAACCACCCGCGAGAGGCGCGTTTTCGGGATGCAGCGGCATACGGTTCGCGCAAGGATCTTTCGATTGGGGGGGGTTGGCAGCCACAGCGCAGGCGCCGGAGCCCGATGCGAGCCTGCGGCTCACGGGTTCGTGACCGGGCAGTATTAACGCCACGACAACGCTTCCCCGCGCACATTCTGCCGAATTTGCAGGCAGGGATCCCATGGTCGCACGCGCCTATACCGTCGCCTTCGAGGGGATCGAGGCGCGGCTCGTCGAGGTGCAGTGCGCCGTGGCGCCGGGACTGCCGGCCTTCAACCTCGTCGGCCTGCCCGACAAGGCGGTGTCGGAAGCGAAGGAGAGGGTGCGCGCGGCGCTGACCGCGATGAGCCTCGCCCTGCCGGCGAAGCGGATCACCGTGAACCTGTCGCCCGCCGACATGCCCAAGGAGGGCTCGCATTTCGACCTGCCGATCGCGCT
>SKOX01000060.1 GCA_007119835.1 Paracoccaceae bacterium | reverse complement strand
CTGGCGGGTGACGCCGTCGCCGCCGAGGATCTGCACGGTGCGGTCGGAGCAGAAGACGGCCGTCTCCGCGGAGACGAGCTTGGCCTGGGCGGCCTCGCGCATCAGCGCCTTCCCGTCGAGGCCGGCGTCGTACATCTTCGCGGCGCGGTAGGTGAGCAGTTCGGCCGCGTCGATGCGCCAGCTCATCTCGGCGATCATGTCCCAGATCAGCTGCTTCTGGCCGAGCTTCTGGCCGAAGGCGGTACGGCTTTGCGCGTGCGCCTTGGCGAGGTCGAAGGCCGAGCGGGCGACGCCGAGGCCGGAGCCGCCGAGGATGACGCGCTCGAAGTTGAAGGCGCCGAGCATGATGCGAAAGCCCGCGTTCTCGGCGCCGAGCAGGTTCTCGACCGGCACGCGCACGCCGTCGAAGGCGACCTCGCCGACGACGCAGCCGCGCCGGCCCATGAAGTCGTAGGTTCGCGGGAAGGAGAGGCCGGGCGCGCCCGCCGGGACCGCGACGGCCGACATGCCCTTCTGCGGGGCGACGGAAGCGTCGGTGATGCCCCAGACGATGTAGACGTCGGACTTGGTGGCGTTGGAGATGTAGCGCTTGAAGCCGTCGATGCGGAAGGCGTCGCCGTCGCGGCGGATGCGGGTCTCCATGCCGGCGCTGTCGGAGCCGGCATTGGGCTCGGTCATGCAGATCGAGCCGATGGCCGTGCCCTCGAGGATCGGGGCGAGGTAGCGCTCGCGGATCGCGGGGGTCGCGTGGGCGTGCAGCGGGTAGGCGCAGGAGAGAGCGGTGGCGATGGTCGTCTCGAAGGCGTAGTTCAGATAGGCAGCCTCCTCCGACAGCATGGTGGCGTGGGTGAGGCCGGGCGCGCTGAGCGGGCCGTCGTAGAGATCCCGGAACATCAGCTTCATGTAGCCGGCGGCGCCGAGGGCGCGCACGACACGCCGGACGGCCTCCCAGTCCTCGTCGCGCTCGATGGCGGGGGCCGAGGGGGCGAGCTCAGCGTCGAGGAAGGCGCGGATCTCGGCGCGGAAGGCGCGGTCGTCGTCGGTCAGGAAGAAGTCGCGCACGGGGGCCTCACATGCTGTCGCCGCGCACGAAGTCGGGCACGCCGAGGGTCTCGATCAGGCGCGCGGTCTCGCGGTGGACGAGGCCGATATTGCTGTCGCGCACGGTGGGCAGGAGGTGGCGGGCGCGGCGCACCTGCTCGAAGTCGAGAGCGGCGGTGACGAGCTCCTCGCCCGAGCCCGCGACCGCGAGCTCGCGGCCGAAGGCGTCGATGATGCGCGAGCCGCCCCAGAAGGTGAGGTCGCGCTCGGTGCCGGTGCGGTTGGCCATGATCGCGGGGGCGCCGTACATCATGGCGTAGAAGCGCATGGTCAGCGCCCAGCCGCCGGGGTTGTCGAAGTCGATGCCGACCGCCTCGACGCCGGAGCTTACCGGGCAGATGAGAAGTGTGGCGCCGTGCAGGAATGCGAGGTGGGCGAGCGCGGGGTTCCAGACGTCGGCGCAGATCAACAGGCCCGCGGCCCAGTCGTCGTCGAGGCGGAAATTGTCGACGAAGCGGCCGGCGGCGTAATGCTTGCCCTCCTCGAGGCGGCCATAGCTCGGCAGGTTGACCTTGCGATGGATGTAGACGAGGCGGCCGTCGCGCAGGACGGCGGCGGCGTTGTAGAACTGCGCGCCGCGCCCCTCCTCGATGAAGCCGGCGATGACGGTCATCTCGCCGCAGGCCGCCGCGAGGCGGGCGAGGCGGGGGTCGTCGCGGCGCATAGCGGCGTCGAGCAGGGCCTCGACGCCGAAATGGCCCGTGAGCGAGACCTCGGGCATCACGAGCAGGTCGAGGCCGGCCGCGCGGCCCTCGGCGATCCAGGCGAGATGGCTCTCGAGATTGGCGTCGACGTCGCCGATCGCGCTTGCGAACTGGGCGACGCCGACCTTCAGACTGCGACCCATCGCGCCTCCGCCGGGCCCGTGGCTTGACTCAGACCATTCCTTCCTCGGCGAGGAATTCGGCGGCCACGTCCTCTATCGAGACGCGCTCGACGTCGACGCGGGCATTCAGGCGGGCCATGGTCTCGTCGTCGAGACGAGCGGAAAGATCGTTGAGCGCCTCGCCGATCTCGTGATGCGCCTCAAGGATCTCGGCGCGGACGACGGGAGCCAGGGCATAAGCCGGGAAGTAACCTTCGTCATCCTCCAGCGTGACGAGGTCGAATGCCGGAATGCGGCCGTCCGTGGCGAAGACCACGCCTACATCGACTCTCCCGTCTCTCAGCGCCGGATAGACGAGGCCCGTGTCCATGCGCCTGATGTCCGCGCGCGGGAACTCGAAGCCGTAGGTCTCCTGAAGCGGCCCCAAACCATCAGCCCGCGCATAGAACTCGGCGTTCGAGGCAAGCGGCAGCCGGACGCCTTCGTTGAGCTTGGCGGCCAGATCAGAGATCGTCTCGATCCCCCTCTCTTCGGCATCCGCCGCGCGCATCGCCAGTGCATACGTATTATTGGCATCCGATGGATCGAGCCAGACGATGCCCTTTTCTGCGTCGAGCTCCTTGACGGTTTCATAAGTCTCGTCGGGTCCGAGGCTCTCCTCTATATTATTGTAGACGATGAGCGAGGTGCCGGTGTACTCCCAGTAGACATCGACCTGCCCATTCTCCATCGCCTGACGGACCACCGCCGAGCCCATGCCGCCGCGGGCGTCGACGCTAAATCCGCGATCCTCCAGCAGCTGCTGTGTCATCGCGGTCATGATCTGCTGCTCGGTAAAGTTCTTGCCGCCGACCACGATGGTCTGCGCTTGGGCCGCACCGGCGATGAGCATTGCGCCGGCCAGCAGCGTGGTGAACTTGTACATGGACAATCTATTTCTCCCTTGCTTCGTTATTTGTGAACTGCCCTCATCGCAGGGGGTTGACCCCCCTGGGGATCAGCCGCAGCTGCGCCTGTCCCATTAGGAAATCCACCAGCACCGCGAGCGCCGCGGTCGGGATCGCGCCCGCCAGCAGCATACCGGTGTCCATCAGGTCGATGCCGGTGAAGATCAGCGCGCCGAGGCCGCCGCCGCCGATCAGGAAGGCCAGCGGCGTGGTGCCGACGTTGATCGCGAGGGCCGTCCGGATGCCCGAGAAGATCACGTAGAGCGCGTTCGGCAGCTCGACCCGGGTCAGGATCTGGACGGGCGTCATGCCCATGCCGTGTGCCGCCTCCTTATAGTGCCCGGGCACCGCGAGCAGGCCGGCATAGGTGTTGCGCACGATCGGCAGGAGCGAGGCGACGAAGAGGCCGAAGAACGCCGGCGCGAAGCCGATGCCGAGCAGCGTCATTGACAGCGCGAGCACCGCGAGCGTCGGGATCGTGGTGCCGATGTTGAAGATCTGCATCACCGTCTCGGCCACCCGCTGCATCGAGGGCCGCGAGAGCAGGATGCCGACCGGGACGCCGACGAGGATCGCGGCACCGCCCGAGGAGGCTACGAGCACGACATGCTCCTGGGAGAGGTAGACGATGTCGTCCCAGTAGAGCGCGATCTGGCCGACGATGCCCGAGAGGCCGATCAGGAGCCCCAGCGCCAGCATGGCGACCGGCAGGACCCAGCCGCGCCGGGGGGCGCCGACCGGGGTGGCGGTGCCGGCGCTCATGCTCATTGTGCCGCCATGCCCTGTCTGCGGTAGGTCTCGCCGAGGACCGCGGTGACGACGGCCTGGGTCACCACCCCGGCGAACCGGCCGTTGTCGTCGACGCAGGTGAGCCACATCACGTCGTGGGCGAACATCTCCGAGACGACGGCGCGCAGATCGGCGCGGGCCGGCACGGTCGCGGGCAGCGGCCGGGCGACGTCCCGGGCGACGCCGCTCGCGCCCTCGGCCATCTCCTCGCTCAGGTAGCCGGTGGGGCGCTGGTCGGCGTCGAGCATGATGGCGACATCGGCCTTGCGCTCGCGCATGGCCATGAGCGCGTCGCGGATACTGGCATGGCGCGAGACCGCGGGCCATGCGGGGTCGGACACCGCCTCGACGGTGACGAGGCGCAGGCGCTTCAGGGTGCGGTCGGCGCCGACGAAATCGGCGATGAAGGCGTTGGCCGGGTGGGCGAGCACCTTGTCGGGACTGTCGTACTGCTCGATCTTGCCGGCGCGGAAGATGGCGACCTTGTCGCCCATCTTGACGGCCTCGTCGATGTCGTGGCTGACGAACATGATCGTCTTCTTGATCTCGGACTGCATCTTGAGGAATTCGTCCTGGATCACTTCGCGGTTGATCGGGTCGATCGCGCCGAAGGGCTCGTCCATCAGCATCACCGGCGGGTCCGCGGCGAGCGCGCGGATCACGCCGACGCGCTGCTGCTGGCCGCCCGAGAGCTCCTTGGGGTAGCGGTTCAGGTAGAGCTTGGCGTCGAGGCCGACGAGGTCCAGCAGTTCGGCCGCGCGCGCCCTCGCCTTCGCCTTCTCCCAGCCGAGCAGGCGGGGCACGACGCAGATGTTCTCCTCGATCGTCATGTTGGGGAAGAGGCCGATCTGCTGGATCACGTAGCCTATGGAGCGGCGGAGCTCGACGTCGTTGAGCGTGGAGGTGTCCTTGCCGTCGATGAAGATCTTGCCGGAGGTCGGCGACACCAGGCGATTGACCATCTTGAGCACCGTCGTCTTGCCGCAGCCCGACGGGCCGAGCAGGACGCAGATCTCGCCTGTGGGCACCTCCATGCTCACCTTGTCGGCCGCGACCACCGGGCCGCTCGGCGTCTCGAACACCTTGGTCAGTTCCTCGAGGCGGATCATGGCCCGGACCCTTCTATCGCCTGAGACCGGCAGGGGTCAGGCGCTTCTGGACGAGAAGCAGGGCATAGTCGGCGACGATGGCGAGGAGCGCAACCGCCAGCGCGCCGGCAATGAGCTGGCGCGGGTCGCTCTGGCTGATCCCGCGCGCGATCAGCACGCCGAGGCCGCCGGCGCCGATATAGGCCGCGATCGCCGCGACGCCGATGTTCATCACCACCGCCGTGCGCACGCCGGCCATGATCACCGGGACCGCGATCGGGATCTCGACCTGCCAGAGCCGCTGCAGCGGCGTCATGCCCATGCCGCGGGCGGCCTCGCGCAACGCCGGGTCTACATTGGTGATCGCGGTGTAGGTGTTTCGGATGATCGGGAGCTGCGAGTAGAGCAGGATGGCGATCACCGCCGGCAGCCAGCCGATGCCCTGGCCGATCAGCGAGAGCACCGGGATCATCAGCCCGAAGAGGGCGATCGACGGGATGGTGACGATGATCGAGGCGACATAGAGCACGGTCGCCGCGACGTTCGCGTTTTGGGTGATCGCGATGCCGATCGGCACCCCTGTCAGCACCGCGAGGCCGACCGCGACGCCGACGATCCAGATGTGCTGGACCGCGAGCCCCCCGATGACGCCGAGATTGCCCAGAATGAAGTGGATCGTGTCCAGCCGCCGTCGCCCCCGGGTCGGTCTTTGCGCAGTTTCTCACGGATCGTGAAAGGGCGACGCTACACGGCCGGCGGTCGGTTCTGCAATGTCTGCGCGTCATTGGGGTTGCACGAACCCGACATCTGCCGGTCCGTTTCCGGTCCTGAGCTCCGTGCACAGCCACCCAGCCCGGGCGCCACCGGGACGGCGGCTTGGTCCGCGAGGCAGATGCGGCCTGCATCCGCAGGTCGTGCGCAAAGTCGTTGGGAGCAGCTGGTGTTCTTCTCTGCAGCCAGGTCGATCGTTCCCCGACCGTTATGGCATGGCACCGGCATTTGCATATCTCGTCGCGCCCCGCCCGGCCCAGATACAGTCTCCGAGCTCGCACCCGGGTCCGTGTCCTCTCGCTCGTCCCTCGCGCTCTGCCGGATCATTCCGCGGCCGGAGGTGCTCGTCCGCGTTCGATGCGCGCGACGGCCTCTCGCAGGACATCCTCGAAGCGCTGGGTTCCGTAGATGTCGTTGTGGCCGAGGCCATCGAGGCTGCGGTCGAAAACGAGATTGCGCGCGGAGTCTCGCACAACGGCGCTGCGCTCCGCCGGGATGATCGTATCGCCGGCAGCAGTTATGATCGCGACGGGTGCCGTCGTCCTCGAGACCGCGCCGGCGACATCCATCTCGTGGCGCAAGAGGGCGCCGACGGGCACCCAGGGATAGTGCTGCCGCGCAAGGGCTCGGAGTGTGTCGAAAGGCGTGATCAGCACCAGGCCGTCGACCGGCCGCTCGGCGGCGAGGTGCGCCGCTGGTCCGGCGCCGATGCTGAGCCCTATCGCGATGATGCGCGGCTCGGTGCGCGCGGCTGCGATCGCGTCGTGAATGGCGAGCGCGTCCTTCAGCAGTGCCGCGGCGCTCGGCCGGCCGGCGCTCGGGCCGTAGCCCCGATAGTGGAACGCCACGATCTCGCGTTCGGGGAAGACGGAACGGAGATAGAGCGCCAGCGCATCGGCGTTCCAGGCATTGCCCCCGAAGGCGATGAGCGTCGTGGGGTCGCCGCCGGCGGGCGGCAGGCGCAGCCCGACGAGGTCCACTGCCTCGACCTGAAGCGTAAGCCGCTCGGCATCCGGCGGCAGCTCGGCCTGGAGGGAGGGGACCATCCAGCTGGGAAAGATGAGCCACGTCTGCCCGAGGGCGAGCAACGCGACCAAGCACAGGTAGAGCCCTGCCGCGGCAGCAACGATTGCTGCGATGGTCGACGTCCCTCCTCCTGTCATCATCGGCAAGATAATCCACCGGCGGGACCTGTCTCCGTCTCAACCGGTCCGACTGGCAATTCGGTGCGGTCGCCACGAACGCGCGCTACCGAAGGCGCTCGGCGACTGGATGGCAGCCAACGGGATGCAGCAGTGCCACATTCAGCATCAGGCGGGTGGCCGCCCGGGGCCGTTCCGGACCCGCTTGTTCCATGTCGGGTCAATGAACAAAGCCCGATATGGAAGGTCTCATGCGGGCGCGGCAGGCCTCGCGACCCCGGAAGAGGCGGATGGCCGGATGTCGTCGAGGATCGCGTAGAGGCTCGGCAGCACGAACAGCACGAGGAGGGTCGCCGCGAACAGGCCGAAGGCGACGGAGATCACCAGCGGCTTCAGCGCCTGAGCCTGGACGCTGGTCTCGGCCAGGAGAGGCAGGAGGCCGAGGATGGTCGTCGAGGATGCGACCAGGATGGGGCGGAAGCGGTCCCGGCTCGCCCGGCCCGCAGCGGCAGCGACTTCGAGGCCGGAGGCGGCATGCGCTCGCGTGGCCTGGACGAGCAGGATGGCGTTGTTGACGACGATCCCGGCGAGCGATGCCGCGCCGACGAGGGACGGCATAGAGATGTTGTAGCCCATCAGCGCGTGCCCCCAGACCGCCCCGAGGAAGGCGAGGGGGATCGTCGCCATGACGACCAGCGGCTCGACGTAGCTGCGGAACTGGAAGGACAGCACGACATAGATGCCGACGAGGCCGATGAGGAAGCCGCGCAGGATCGAGCGCGACGTCTCGGCCGAGGCCGCGGCCTGTCCGGCGATCTCGGCCGACAGGCCGGGAAAGTGCGTGGAAAGGTCCGGGAGGAAGCCGGCGGCAAGCTCGCGTGTGATCGCGTCGGCGTTGCCGAGCATTCCGTCGATGCTCGCCCGCACCGTCGCGGTGCGTCGCCCGTCCACATGGGTGATGCGCGCCCAGCCGCGGTCCTCCTCGATGGTCGCGACGGCGGCGAGCGGCGCATGCGCTCCGTCGGGCAGCGTAACGGTAAAGTCGGCGAGGTCGGCGCGGTCCGCCGCGCCCTGGCGGAGCTCGATCTCGTAGGGGCGTCCGCCGTCGTGCACGGCCGCGACGATGGTGCCGAGGAAGGCCGCCCTGAGCTGGCCTGCGACATCGGCGGCGGTCAGCCCGGCCTGGTGGGCGCCGTCCGCCATCCTCAGGCGCAGCTCGGGCTTGCCGGGGCGCAGGTCGTGGAGCACCCCGGTGACGCCGACGTAAGTCTCGAGCTCCGCCCGCACGGCGTCCGCGGCCTCGGCGAGCGCCGGAAGACCGGCGCCCGAGAGGCGGATCTCGATGGCGATGCCCTGCGGGCCGATCCCGGGCTCCTCGATGGTGAGCGCGACGATGCCGGGCAGCGGGCCGATCTCGGCCCGCCAGCGCGCGGCGATCTCGTCGAGCGTCACGGTGCGGACGCCGGCACCGGCGAGGTCGGCGCTGATCGTTGCGACGTGCGGCCCGGTCTCGCCGG
>SKOX01000158.1 GCA_007119835.1 Paracoccaceae bacterium | reverse complement strand
CGCTGCGCGAGGCCCGCCTCGACCCGGTCGGCGAGGTCGGGCTCGGCCCGGACCGACTGGCGCGCGGCGCGGGCGAAGAGGTTCTTGCCCACCGCCTTCTCCAGCGCCGCCCGATCGGCGCGGACCCACATGCCCCGGCCCGGCAGCCGCTCGGCGAGATCCGGCACCACCGCGCCGTCGGGGCCGACGACGAAGCGGACGAGGCCCCGTCTCGGCGCCGTCTCGCGCGTGACGATGCAGCGCCGCTCGGGCTCGTCCCGAACCTTCCTGCGCCCGCCGCGCGTCATCCCCGCATCCGGCGCCGCGTTCAGGTCCGCCCCTCCTCCGAAGCCACCGCCGGCTCGCCCTCGCCGCCCTCCTCGGGCGCGCCCTCTTCCTCACCTTCGGCCTCGCCCGCATCGAGCCGCTCGAGCTCGGAGACGTCGACCCAGCCGAGCTGGACGCGCGCCCGCATCACCAGGTGCTGCGCCTCGTCGAGGTCCACGTCGAACTTCTCGAGCAGGCCCACGTCCTTGACGCGCTTGCCGTCGACAACCGTGACACCGCCCGCGAGCTCCCAGTCGGCGCACTGGGCAAAATCCTCGAGGGTCTTGATGCCGTCCTCGGCCAGCGCCTCGATCATCTGGGGTGTGAGCCCCTCGAACGCAATGAGGCTCTCCTCGGCGCCGAGCGCACGCGCCCGCTCAAGCGCCTTCTGGTTCAACTCCTCCAGGCTCTCGCGGGCGCGCGCCTGCAGCTCCTCGGCGGTGGCCTCGTCGAAACCGTCGATGGACGCGAGCTCGTCAAGATCGACATAGGCCACCTCCTCGAGCGTCGAGAAGCCCTCGGCCACGAGCAGCTGCGCCACCATCTCGTCGACGTTGAGCTGGTCCATGAAGAGCTGGCTCTTTTCGGCGAACTCGGCCTGCCGGCGCTCGCTCTCCTGCTGCTCGGTCATGATGTCGATATCGAAGCCGGTCAGCTGGCTCGCCAGCCGCACGTTCTGGCCGCGTCGCCCGATGGCGAGGCTGAGCTGCTCGTCGGGCACCACGACCTCGATGCGGTCGGCGTCCTCGTCGAACACGACCTTGGCGACCTCGGCGGGCTGCAGCGCGTTCACAAGGAAGGTCGCGGGGTCGGGCGACCACGGGATGATGTCGATCTTCTCGCCCTGGAGCTCGCCCACCACCGCCTGCACGCGGCTGCCGCGCATGCCGACGCAGGCGCCGACCGGGTCGATCGAGTTGTCGTAGGAGATCACGCCCATCTTCGCCCGGCTGCCGGGATCGCGGGCCACCGCCTTGATCTCGATGATGCCGTCGTAGATCTCCGGCACCTCCATCTTGAACAGCTCGGCGAGGAACTCGGGGGCCGTGCGCGACAGGAAGATCTGCGGGCCCCGCATCTCGTGGCGGACGTCGCGGATCAGCGCGCGGATGCGGTCGCCGTTGCGGTAGGCCTCGCGCGGGACGAGCTGGTCGCGGCGCAGGATCGCCTCGCCGCGGCCGACGTCGACGATCACGTTGCCGTATTCGGTGCGCTTGACGAGGCCGTTGATGATCGTGCCGACCCGGTCCTTGAACTCCTCGTACTGGCGCAGACGCTCGGCCTCGCGGACCTTCTGCATGATGACCTGCTTGGCCGACTGCGCGGCGATGCGGCCGAAGTCCATCGGCGGCAGCGGGTCGACGATCTCGCCGCCGACCTCGACGTCCGGATCGATCTCGCGCGCGTCCTCGAGCGTCATCTCGGTGTAGTGGTTCTCGACCTCGTCGACGACCTGCCGGTGGCGCGTCATGTGTAGCTCGCCCGACTTGCGGTCGATCCGCGCCCGGATGTCGAGCTCGGCGCCGTAGCGCGAACGCGCGGCCTTGCCCAGGCTGTCCTCCATCGCCTCGATGACGAGGGAGGGATCGATCATCTTCTCGCGCGCGACCGCATCGGCGATCTGCAGCAGTTCCAGCCGGTTGGCGGATGTCACGCTCATCTTGTTTCCTCGTCGTCAGAGGTGGCGTCGTCTTCTTCCTGAATCTCGTCGAAGGCCTCGGGGTCGAAACCCTGCGCCTTGCGTGCGGCAAGGCTCTCGGCGACCAACTGGTCGGTGAGCACGAGCTTGGCGTCGGACAGCCACTCGAAGCGCAGGCCCACCGTTCCCTCGTCCACCTCGATCAGCACCTCGTCTCCCTCGACACCGGCGAGCGTGCCCTTGAAGCGGCGCCGCCCGTCGATCGGCTCGTCGGTCTCGAGCTTCGCCTCGTAGCCGTCCCAGCGCTCGAAGTCCTTGAGGCGGGTGAGCGGCCGGTCGATGCCGGGCGAGGAGACCTCGAGGGTGTACTCGCCCGCGATCGGGTCCTCGACGTCGAGGATCGCGGAGACCTGCCGGCTGATCTCGGCGCACTCCGCGACCTCGATGTAGCCGTCGGGGCGCTCGGCCATGATCTGCAGCGTCGGCTTCCTGCCGCCCATGAGCCGTAGGCGCACCAGCTCGTAGCCGAGGCCCTCGACCGTCGGGCCGACGATGGCCGCGAGGCGCTTGTCGAGTGCGGTTTTGGCGACGAGGTCGGACAAGAAATCCCCCAGGGCAGGAGCCGGAACGAAAAAACGGGCGCGCGGCCCGTCGAACTTCCCGGTGGAAGGATGAACCGAGGCTCAACCTGCCGCTGTCGAGGAGGGATATAGGCCCCACCCCGCGGCTGCGCAAGCGAATTCGGCATCAACCCGCGTAGGGCCGTAGAACCTCATCGTCCTGGACGCGCTGGAAGAGCACGACCGAGCCCCTGGAATGGCGCGGGTCATAGGCAAATCCATGGTCGCCGAGGCTACGGAAGACCGACTGCACGCCCTTCAGCCCGGTGACGTGGTCGTGCAGTTCGATGAAGATCCGGTCGACGCCCGAAAGGTCCGCCCCGTCGAACAGGAAGGCCTCCGCGCCCTCGATGTCGCAGACCACCAGCGTCACGCCCTCGGCCCACAGGAGGATGTCGAGGTTGCGGGCCGGCACCTCGACGGTCGCGACGAAGGGGTTCGGCCCCGGCATCAGCGAGCTCATCCAGAAGTCGCGGCGCAGGAAGAAGTTGGCGCTGGCCACCGGCTCGTTGGTCAGCACGGCGTTGATGCGGGTGACCGAAACGTTGTTCGTGGCGTGAAGGGCCGCCATGTAGTCGATCAGATCCGGGTTGGCTTCAACCGAGATCACGCGCCGCACCGCAGGCTCGCGGGCGAGGAGCGTCGAGATGAAGCCGATCCCCCCGCCGATCTCGAGCACCACGTCGCCGGGCCGGACGATCTCCGGCACCGCGTCGGCCTCGTCTGCCTCGAAGCGCCCGCTGAGGATGGCGTGGCGGATCGGAGGCGTTATGATGGCAGGGTCTTCGGGAATCAGCACGTCCCGAAGACAGTATGTGGATCGCGCTGCGCGAAGAATCGGAACAACCTCGACCATGGGTTGTCTTTGCACCCATGGTCAAGGCTTTGTCTACCAGATTCTTCAACTTTTGGTTGCATGTATTGCATTAGCGCAACCTGGCGCCGCTATTTCGGGCTCCGCTTGGACAGGATGCGCTGCAGCGTGCGCCGATGCATGTTCAGGCGCCGCGCCGTCTCCGACACGTTGCGATCGCAAAGCTCGTAGACCCTGTGGATGTGCTCCCACCGCACGCGGTCGGCGGACATCGGATTTTCCGGCGGCTCGGGCTTGTCGTCGGCGCCGGAGAGCAGCGCCGCGGTGACGTCGTTGGCGTCGGCGGGCTTGGAGAGATAGTCGGTCGCGCCGATCTTCACCGCCGCGACGGCCGTGGCGATCGCGCCGTATCCCGTCAGGACGACGATCCGGGCGTCTTCCCGCCGCTCGCGCAGGAACTCGACGATGTCGAGCCCGTTGCCATCCTCGAGACGCAGGTCGACGACCGCGTAGGCCGGCGGCTTCGACCGCACGACGTCGCGGCCCTCGGCGAGGGACTGCGCCGCCGTGACCGAGAAGCCGCGCTTCTCCATCGCCCGTGCCAGCCGGCGCAGGAACGGCTCGTCGTCATCAACGATCATCAGCGAGCGGTCGTCGCCGACACCGTTCAAGTTCAGGGAAACCATGACAATCAACCCCCTTCGTGGCTGACGAAGGAGCTAGGGCTGGCGGTGAAGCGGTCAAACACGGTGCCGCGAGCGGCGGCGGCGCGGCCGCCCGCGCCCGCCTCAGAGGCGGGCGGCGTAGCAGGCGACGCTATCGGCGACCTCGTCGGGCGAGGCGGTGGTCGAATAGAACTCGAGGAAGCCCTCCCCCGGCGCGACGAGGTAGGTGAAGGTCGAGTGGTCCACGAGGTAGAATTCGTCCTCGCCCGCGCCCCGCCGGGAATAGACGCGGTAGGCGTTCGCCGCCGCCGCCGTCTCCTCGGGCGTGCCGGTCAGCCCGATGAGCGCGGGGTGGATCCAGGCGGTGTAGTCCGCCAGCACCTGGGGCGTGTCGCGCTCGGGATCGACCGTGATGAAGACCTGCGCCACATCGACGCCCCGCGCGGCGAGCGCGTCCGCCGCTGCGGCATTCCGCGCCAGGTCCATCGGGCAGAAATCTGGACAGAAGGCATAGCCGAAGTAAATGAGCGTCGGCCCGGCGATGACGTCCTCGTCCGTCACCCGCCGGTCCTCGGTGTCGATCAGGCTGAACGGCCCTCCGATCGCCGCCTGCCCGCCGGCGATCTGCGTCCGGCGGCAATCGGCGAAAGGGTCGGCACCGTCGCGGCTCAGCACGAAGTAATAGCCGGCGGCGATGCCGAGCATCACGGTGGCGGCGGAAAAGAGGGCGACGACCCGGATCATGGCAGCCTCGGAGGGTCTTGGGACGATACGCCGCCTTGTGGCACGCACCTCCCCGGGCGACAAGGTCGGCACCCGTTCACAAGACCTTGACGCAGCCCCCCTGCACAGTCCCGAAGACGCGCCCGGCGACCTGCTCGGCGCGGAGGCCGCCATGCACCACGATGCCCTGCCGCTTCTTTCGCGCGCCGATCGCAGCACCTGGCTGCGCCTTCGCACCCTCGTCCTGTTGCGCTGGCTCACGGTCTTCGGCCAGTCCTCCACCGTGCTCGTTGCGGCCTTCGGGCTCGGGGTCGACCTGCGGCTCGACGTCGCGTTCGCGATCATCGGCGCGGCGGCGCTCTTCAACCTCGTCTTCAGCCGCCTCGGCGCCGAGCACCGACGCCTGACGGAGCGGGAGGCGACCGTCTCGCTGCTGTTCGACCTCTGCCAGCTCGGCGGGCTCCTCTACATCACCGGCGGCCTCGCCAACCCCTTCGCGCTGCTCCTGCTCGCGCCGGTGACGATCAGCGCCTCGGTGCTGTCGCTCCGCGTCACCGTGCTGCTCGGGATCGTCGCCTCGCTCATCACCACCGGGCTCGCCATCGACAGCGTGCCGCTGAGGCTCGCGACCGGCGAGGTTCTCGCCCTCTCGCCGCTGCTCACGGTCGGCACCTGGGCCTCGCTCACCATCGGCACCGTTTTCCTGGCGATCTACGCCCGCCGGGTGACCGGCGAGACCTTCTCGATGTCTCAGGCCCTCGCCGCGACCCAGCTCGCGCTCGCCCGCGAGCAGCGCATCACCGCGCTCGGCGGCGTCGTCGCGGCCGCCGCCCACGAGCTCGGCACGCCGCTCGCCACCATCAAGCTGGTCGCAGCCGAGCTCGCCGACGAGCTCGCCGACCGGCCCGAGCAGCGCGAGGACGCCCGGCTGATCGGCACCCAGGCCGACCGCTGCCGCGACATCCTGCGCGCCATGGGCACCGACGCGAAGGAGGACGCGAGCGTGCGCGTCGCGCCGCTCTCCCGCCTGGTCGAGGAGGCCGCCGCGCCGCACGCCGAACGCGGCATCCGGATCATCACCCGGGTCGAGGGCGGGCTCGTCGAGGAGGGCCCGCGCCGGCAGCCCGAACTCCTGCGCCTGCCCGAGGTCGTCCAGGGCCTGCGCAACCTCGTCCAGAACGCCGTCGACTTCGCGCGCAGCCACGTCTGGATCGACCTCGACTGGAACGCGGCCGAGATCCGGGTGGCGATCGGCGACGACGGCCCGGGTTTCCCGCCCGAGCTCATCGGCCGGGTCGGCGAGCCCTTCCTGCGCGGGCGTCCGCAGGCCGCTACGGAGCGGCCCGGCTACGACGGCATGGGCCTGGGGCTCTTCATCGCCAAGACCCTGCTCGAGCGGACGGGCGCGAGCCTCTCGATCGCGAACGGCAGCGCCGACCCCGGCGAGACCCGACTCGCGGGCCCCCCGGAGTTTTCCCGCCCGCCCGGCGCGATCATCACCGTCGTCTGGCCGCGCGCGACGATCGAACGCGGCCGCCCGACGGGGCGACACTGAGGCAGACGCGGCCGCCCCGTGGCTGTGCCGAAGCGAACGCCGCAGTCGGGAACCTCGGCCTGCTCCTTGCAGTCAAGCCGGCGCGCGGACGGGCGCTCCGGCGACCGGCGCTGCGAAGTTAAACCAAATTTAAGCCTTCTCTTCTCAGATCGGCGACCGGACCCCCACCCGGATCGCCTCGCCCATGGACCTCCGCACCCTCGGCCTTCCTGACTGGCTCGCCACCACCGTCGCGGAGGTGCCGGAAACGGCATGGGCCGCGCTCGTCAGCGCGATCGTGACGCTGGGCCTCTCCGCTGTCGCGTTCGGCCGCCGCGCCCGGCAGACCGACGCGCTCACCGAAGGCGGCGACGCGTCGGCCTGCGAGTTTCTCATCAACGGCTCGAGCCTGCGCCCGCTGACCGGCGCCGCGCGGGCGCTGCTCGACGGGCTCGGCGGCCGGCAGGCGCCGCTCCAGGCGCTCACCCGCCACATCGAGGGCGATTGCCCTTCGATCCAGGACGATCTCGAGGGCCTCATCCTGTTCGGTGCATCCTTCCGCCGCCACTGCCAGCGTGGCGACGGGACCTCCTACGAGGTGTCGGGGGCTCCCCGGGGCGGTGCCGCACTCCTGTCGATCCGACCCGCCTCCGCCGAGGCCCGCGCGCTCGACGATGCCGAGCGCGCCCTCGCCCGCGCCCGCGAGGACGCGTCCTTCCAGCGCGAGGCCCTCGACCGCGCCCCGATCCTGGTCTGGACCCTCGGGCCGGACAACCAGGTCGGCTGGGCGAACGCCGCCTACCGCGACCGCTTCGACCTGCCCGAGGCGGAGCTCGCGGGCGCGATGGCCGACGATATCGCCGGCCCGCGGCATCCGGACGTCTTCGCCCACGTTCTCGAGGAGGTGCCCCTGACCGCGCGCGGCAGCCACGAGAGCCGGCGGCGCGTGCGCATCCCCTCTGCGCACGAATCGGATCCGCACTGGTTCGAGGTCACCCAGATCCCGCTCGCTTCGGGCGAGACGCTCTCCTACGCCGTCGAGGTCGACGAACTCGTCGCCGCGGAGGCGAGCCTGCGCCGCTTCGTCGAGACGCTGACCGAGACCTTCGCGCACCTGCCGATCGGGCTCGCGGTCTTCGACAAGAACCGCCGCCTCGGCCTCTTCAACCCCGCGCTGTGCGACCTGGTGAAGATCGACGCCGTCTGGCTCGCCGGCAGGCCCAGCTTGCGCGACTTCCTCGAGCGGCTGCGGGAAACCCGCCAGATGCCCGAGCAGAAGGATTTTTCCGCCTTCCGCCGGATGCTGACCGAGCTCGAGGAAGGCGCGCGGGACGGTACCTACGAGGAGAACTGGGTGCTCCCCTCGGGCAAGATCTTCCGCGTGACCGGCCGGCCCCACCCGCAGGGCGCACTCGCCTTCCTCTTCGAAGACATCTCCACCGCCATCCAGCTCGAGCGCCGCTACCGCGCCGAGCTCGAGCTCTCCCAGGCGACCCTCGACCGGATGTCGGAGGCGGTGGCGGTCTTCGACACCTCCGGCATGCTCGTCTTCGTCAACTCGGCCTTCGAGCGGCTCTGGCAGCTCGACCCGATGGCGAACCTCGACGGGCCCGGCGTCGCCGAGCTTTCCGCCATCTGGGAGAAGCGCTGCGCGCCCTCGCCGCTGTGGGCCGACCTGCGCGCCTTCGCCACCGGCGCCGACAACCGCACGAGCTGGACCGGCAGCGCCGCGACCACCGACGGCCGCACCCTCACCGTGCTCGTCGCGCCCCTGCCGAACGGCTCGACGCTCGTGACCTTCCGCGACCGCGTCGCCGGGCCCGAGAGCGGTGACGCGCCCGCGGGCGGGCTGAGGCAAGCCTCGCTCCTGAGCGGCCTGGCCTTCG
>SKOX01000044.1 GCA_007119835.1 Paracoccaceae bacterium | reverse complement strand
TCCGACATCCTGACGCCGGCCAGCTTCCGCAACGCCATCGTGGTCAACTCGGCGATCGGCGGCTCGACCAACGCGCCGATCCACATCACCGCGATCGCCCGCCACGCCGGGGTCGACGTGCCGCTGAAGGACTGGGAGACGCACGGGCGCCACGTGCCGCTCCTCGTCAACCTGCAGCCGGCGGGCGAATACCTCGGCGAGGACTACTACCATGCGGGCGGAGTGCCGGCGGTGGTCAACGAGCTGATGAAGCAGGGGCTGATCGCCGAGGACGCGCCGACCGTCAACGGTCGGTCCATCGGCGACAACTGCCGGGAGCGGCCGATCGCCGACCCGCGGGTGATCCGGCCGTTCGACGAGCCAATGAAGCAGGACGCGGGCTTCATCGTCCTGCACGGCAACCTCTTCGACAGCGCGATCATGAAGACCAGCGTGATCTCGCCGGACTTTCGCGCGCGCTACCTGTCGAACCCGGACGACCCGAACGCCTTCGAGGGCCGGGCGGTCGTCTTCGACGGGCCGGAGGACTACCACCACCGCATCGACGACCCGAGCCTGGAGATCGACGAGCACACGCTGCTCTTCATGCGCGGCACCGGGCCGATCGGCTATCCCGGCGGGGCGGAGGTGGTGAACATGCGCCCGCCCGACTACCTGATCCGGAAGGGCGTCGAGGCGCTCGCCTGCATCGGCGACGGCCGGCAGTCCGGCACCTCCGGCTCGGCCTCGATCCTCAACGCCTCGCCGGAGGCGGCGGCGGGCGGCGGGCTCGCGCTGCTCATGACCGGCGACCGGGTCCGGATCGACCTCAACAAGGGGACGGCCGACATGCTCGTGTCGGACGAGGAACTCGCCGAGCGCAGGCGGGCGTTCGAGGCGGAGGGCGGCTACAGCTATCCCGCCCACCAGACCCCGTGGCAGGAGATCCAGCGGGGCATGGTGGATCAGCTCGAGGGCGGGATGGTGCTGAAGCCGGCCGTCGCCTACCAGCGGATCGTCCAGGAGAAGGGCATGCCGCGCGACAACCACTGATCGCGGCGGGCGCTCAAGCCGCGTCGCGGCGGGCGGCCGCGCGCTCGCGGTAGAAGATGACGAGACCCGAGCCGACGATGATCGCGGCGCCGACGAGCATCGTCGGCCCCGGCACGTCGCGGAAGAAGAGGTAGCCGAGCACGATCGCGAACGGCAGGAGGGTGTACTGCATCGGCGCCACGGTCGCGGCGTCGGCGAGCTTCAGCGCCCGGTTCACGCAGATATGCGCGCCCATGGCGACCACGCCGAGCAGGCCGAGCAGCGCGAAGTCGAGCGGCGTCGGCGGCACCCAGGCGAACGGCGCGAAGACGAGCCCGGCGGCGAGCGCGCCGGCCGTCTGCCAGAACACCAGCGTCTTGTCCGGGGTGCCGCGGAGGGTGCGGCCGGTGACGATCATCAGGCCGAAGCTGAGGCTGCCGATCACGGCGGCGACCGTGGCGACGGGCGCCACGGCGCCGGACGGGGCGAGCGCGATCAGGACGCCGACGAAGCCGATGGCGACGGCCGCCCAGCGCAGCGGGCCGACCCGCTCGCCGAGCAGGAAGGGCGACAGCGCCGCGACGTAGATCGGCGCCGCGAGCCAGTAGGTCATCACGTCGGCGAGCGGCAGGTAGGTGACGGCGGTGTAGAAGCAGAACACCTCCGCCGTCGAGAAGACGACCCGCGCCGCCTGCACCGGCGGCCGCTCGACGCGCAGCACCGAGACGAAGCCGGAGGCGCGGAGCAGCACGGCGAGCACGGCGAGGCCGAACAGGCTGCGGATCAGCACCACCTGGCCGACGCTGTAGGTCGCGACCAGCCACTTGCCGATCGCGTCGTTGAGCGCGAACAGGAACATGCCGGCCAGCATCATGCCGATGCCGAGCAGCTCGGTGGACGACGTGCGGCTGGCGGGAAGCTGCGGACGCATGGCCCCTACCCGATCGCCTGCCGATCGCATCGCGGCGCAGAGGCATCAACGTGCGTCGACATGCGGCTTCGGAAGGTTCTCGCCACGGGACAGAGGATCGGAAGAAGGCCCGGGACATGCCGCCCAGGGCGCAGGCAGGCTCGACCATGCGCAGAGACGTCGGCCGAGGCAGCGGGACGGGCACGGGGCCCGTCCCGCTCGCATCGGGTCTACTGGTTGCGATGCGCCTCCAGCGCCGACATCATCTGCTCGACGACGTCGGGGCCGATGGTCGCGGCGTGGCGCTCGTAGACCGGCGCCACCGCCAGCCGGATCTCCTCCAGCGCCTCTTCGCCCAGTTCGGTGAACTGCATGCCGCCGTCGGTCCGGAGATACTCGAGCGCCTCGTCCGAGCGCTCGCGGCTCACCTGCCGCTGGACGTCGCGGCCTTCCTCGGCGCAGGCGAACAGGATCTCGTGCTCCTCCTCGGACAGGGTCTGCCAGATCGGGCCGGAGAACAGCACCATGAACGGCGTGTAGGCATGCCGCGTCTCGGTGAGGTAGCTCTGCACGTCGTAGAACTGCGACGTGCGGATGGTGACGTAGGGGTTCTCCTGGGCGTCGATGGCGCCGGTCTCGAGGGCGGTGAACACCTCGCCGAAGGCCATCGGCATCGCGTTCGCCCCGAGGTTCTGGAAGGTGTCGAGGAAGATCTGGTTCTGCATCACGCGCACGCGCATGCCGCTGATGTCCTCGGCGTCGTCCACCGGCCGGGCCGAGTTCGTCAGGTTGCGGAAGCCGTTCTCCCAGTAGGCGAGGTTGACGAGGCCGAGCGGCTCCATCCGCTCCGACATGGCCGCGCCGAACTCGCCGTCGAGGATGGCGTCGGCCTCCTCGTTCGAGCCGAACAGGAACGGCAGGTCGAAGACGCCGAGCGCCGGCTCGAGGCCGACCAGCGGCGAGGTCGAGGTGATCACCATCTCGAGCGTGCCGGAGCGCAGCGACTGGGTCGCCTCGAGATCGTCGCCGAGCGCCGACGACCAGAAGGCGTTCAGCGTCCACTGGCCGTCGGTGCGCTCGTCGAAGCACTCCTGCATCGCGGCGACGCCGTCGGCCACCGGATGCGTCTCCGCCACGCCGTTCGACACGCTGAACGTCCGCGACTGGATGTCGGCGAAGGCGGGCAGCGCGACGGTCGCGGCGAGGGCGGCCGTCAGCGAAATCCTCAGGACGGGTTTCATGTTTCCTCCTTGTCGAATGCTTTTCTGTGGCGCGATCTTGCGCCGTCAGCGCAGATAGCTCAAGGGCACGAGCACGATATCGGGGAACGCGACCAGGAGCGCCAGCACCGCGATCTGCGCGAGCAGGAAGGGCATCACGCCGACGATGACCTGCCCGAGCGGCACCCGGGCGACGCCGCTGACGACGTTGAGCACGACGCCGACCGGCGGGCTCAGGAGCCCGATGCAGGTGGTCATCACGAAGACCACCCCGAAATAGACCGGATCGATGCCCGCGGCGCGGACGATCGGCATCAGCACCGGCGACAGGATCAGGATGGTGGGCGCGAGGTCGAGCACCGTGCCCATCAGCAGCACCAGGATCACGATCACCAGCATCAGGAGCTGCGGCCGGTCGATCAGCGGCTCGAGGAAGCGGCCGATCTCGTTGGGGATGTTGGCGCGGGTGATCAGCCACGACGTCACCAGCGCCGCCGCGACGAGGAAGAGCACGACCGAGGTCGTCTTCGCCGCCCCGAGCAGCACGTGGTAGAGATGCGCGAACTTCAGCTCGCGGTAGATCACCATGCCGACGAAGAACGCGTAGACGGCGGCAATCACCGCGGCCTCGGTCGGGGTGAAGATGCCGAAGCGGATGCCGCCGAGGATGATCACCGGCATCATCAGCGCCCAGACCGCCCTCCCCGTGGCCACCAGCCGTTCGCGCCCCGAGCACTTCGGCAGCGGCTGGACGTTCTCCTTGCGCGCCACGAACATCCAGACCACGAGCAGCGAGATCGCCATCATCAGGCCCGGCACGATGCCGCCCATGAACAGCCCGGTGATCGACACGTTGGCGGCGACGCCGAAGATGATGAAGGCGATCGACGGCGGGATCACCGGCGCGATGACGCCGCCCGCGGCCATCAGCCCGGCGGCGCGCGGCACGTTGTAGCCGGCCTGCCGCATCATCGGGATCAGGATCGCGGCGAGCGCCGCCGAATCGGCCGCCGCCGAACCCGAGAGCGACGCCATGATCACCGCGGCGATGATCGCGACGATCCCGAGGCCGCCGCGGATGTGCCCGACGAGGGTGATGGCGAAGTCGACGATGCGTTTCGAGAGCCCGCCCGCGTTCATCAGCTCGCCCGCGAGCAGGAAGAACGGGATGGCGAGCAGCGTGAAGGTGTTGGCTCCCGAGATCATGTTCTGGCTGAGGATCTGGGCGTTGAACATGCCCATGAACATCATCAGCACGATGCCGCAGAACATCAGCGCGAAGGCGACCGGCACGCCCAAGGCGAGCGTCCCGAACAGCGTCACCAGGAAGACCGCGACGACCGTCATGTCGAGCGCGCCGCCAGTTCGGTCTCGTCGTACTCGCCGGCGAAACGCTTGACCTCGGCGTCGCTCATCCGGCCGGTGAGGATCCGCACGATCCGGATGACGGCGATGAGGCCGATGCCGGCGGCGGTGAAATAGGCGACGCCGAACACCCAGATCATCGAGATCCGCGAGATCGGCGCGAACATCGTGGCGTTGATGTCGTGCTGCAGCCAGGTGCCGTAGAACAGCACGGCCATGCAGCCGACGATGATGACGTTGGTGATCAGCATGAACACCAGCCGGCCGCGCCGGGCGAAGCGCTTGACCAGCGCCTCGACCCCGATGTGGCCGTGCTCGCGGAAGGTCAGGACCGCGCCGATGAAGGTCAGCCACACGAAGAAGTAGCGCGACATCTCCTCCGACCAGGCGAGGTTGAGGTTGAAGCCGTAGCGCAGCACGACGTTGGTGAAGACCATCGCCACCATGCAGGCAAGCAGCAGCACCAGGATCGCCTCGATCACCCTGACGAGGGCGCGCTCCACCCGCAGGGCCGTCGTCAGAACCTCACGCGGCTCTCTCTCCACCGTCGATGCCTCCCCTGTGCGTCGAGCCTTATGTCCGGCCGGTTCGGGGAAGCGTCGTTGAAGCCGGAATCACTGTCAATCGCCGAAAGGGGGCTCCGGCCGGGCTTTCCCGTTGCTAGACAGGGGGCGCGGCGGAAGAAGGAGACGCACCATGCACGCCCTCATCATCGGCGCGGCCGGCATGATCGGGCGCAAGCTCACGGCGGCGCTGGCGCGGGAGGGGCTGGGCGGTAGCCCGGTGGCGCGGCTGACGCTCGCCGACGTGGTCGCGCCGGCGGCACCGGCGGGCTTCGCAGGTCGGATCGATCCGGTCGAGATCGACATCGGCGCGGAGGGCGCGGCCGCGCGCCTCGTCGCGGACCGGCCGGACGCGATCTTCCACCTCGCCGCCATCGTCTCGGGCGAGGCGGAGGACGACTTCGACAAGGGCTACCGGATCAATCTCGACGGCACGCGCTGGCTCTACGAGGCGGTGCGCGCGATCGGCGGCGGCTACCGGCCGCGCGTCGTCTTCGCCTCCTCCATCGCCGTCTTCGGCGCGCCGTTCCCGCCGCGGATCGGCGACGATTTCTTCACCACGCCGCGCACGAGCTACGGCACCCAGAAGGCGATCGGCGAGCTCCTGCTCAACGACTATTCGCGGCGGGGCATCTTCGACGGCGTCGGCATCCGGCTGCCGACGATCTGCATCCGTCCCGGCGCGCCGAACAAGGCGGCGTCGGGCTTCTTTTCCGGCATCCTGCGCGAGCCGCTGGTCGGGCAGCCGGCGGTGCTCCCGGTCGACGAGGACGTGCGGCACTGGCATGCGAGCCCCCGCGCCGCCGTCGGCTTCCTCACCCGGGCCGCGACGATGGACACCGATGCCCTCGGCCACCGGCGGGTGCTGAACATGCCGGGGCTGTCGGCGACGGTGGCCGAGCAGATCGAGGCGCTGCGGCGGGTGGCGGGCGACCGGGCGGTCGCGCTGATCCGGCGCGAGCCCGACGCGAAGATCGCCGCGATGGTCGCCGGCTGGGCGCAGGACTTCGCGCCCGAGCGCGCGCTCTCCCTCGGCTTCCGCGCCGAGAGCTCGTTCGACGAGATCATCCGCGCGCATATCGAGGACGAGCTCGGCGGCCGGCTCGAGGCGTGGGAATGAGGATCGCCGGCATCGAGACGATCCGGATCGCCGAGCGGGCGAACCTCATCTGGCTCCTCGTTCACACCGACGATGGGCTGACCGGCCTCGGCGAGACCTTCTTCGGCGCCGAGACGGTGGAGGCGCATGTCCACGAATGGATCGCGCCGCGGGTGATCGGCGAGGACCCCCGCGCCATCGACCGGCTGGCCGCCGATCTGGTCGGCTATCTCGGCTTCCGCTCGACCGGCGCGGAGACGCGGGGCAACTCGGCCTTCGACATCGCGCTGTGGGACCTGTGGGGCAAGGCCACGAACCAGCCGATCGCCCAGCTTCTGGGTGGCTTCACGCGGCAAAGCATCCGCACCTACAACACCTGCGCCGGTCCGATCTACATCAAGGACGCCATCGGCCAGCGCACCGCGAACTACGGGCTCGCAGGCCAAGCGGCGGAGTACGACGATCTCAACGGATTTCTCCACCGCGCCGACGAACTCGCGCTCTCCCTTCTCGACGAGGGGATCACCGCGATGAAGATCTGGCCGTTCGACGCGGCGGCCGAGAAGACCCGCGGCGCCTACATCTCCGCCGGCGACCTGCGCGCGGGCCTGGAGCCCTTCGAGAAGATCCGCGCCGCGGTGGGCGACGCCATGGACATCATGGTCGAGTTCCACTCGATGTGGCAGCTCCTGCCGGCGATGCAGATCGCCCGCGCGCTCGCGCCCTACGGCACCTTCTGGCACGAGGACCCGATCCGGATGGACAGCCTCGCGAGCCTCCGACGCTATGCCGAGGCCTCGACCGCGCCGATCTGCGCCTCCGAGACGCTGGCCTCGCGCTGGGCCTTCCGCGACCTGCTGGAGACCGGCGCCGCCGGTGTCGTGATGCTCGACCTGTCGTGGTGCGGCGGGCTGTCGGAGGCGCGCAAGATCGCGGCGATGGCGGAGGCCTGGCACCTGCCGGTGGCGCCGCACGACTGCACCGGCCCGGTGGTGCTGTGCGCCTCGACGCATCTCGCGCTCAACGCGCCGAACGCGCTGGTGCAGGAGAGCGTCCGGGCCTTCTACCGCACCTGGTACCGCGACCTCGTCACAGCCCTTCCCGAGGTGCGGGACGGCATGATCACCGTTCCGCCGGGGCCGGGGCTCGGCATGGAGCTCAACCCGGAGCTCGACCGCGCCTTCACCACGATGCGGCGGCTGAGCGGGCGGCGCACCGGCGGGTAAGGCGGCCTTGCCTTGCGGCCCGCCTGCGCCCGCCTGGCCCGTCGCGCTTCGTCAGTAGGTCGCCCGGCCGCCCGAGAGGTCGAACACCGCGCCGGTGGTGAAGCTGTTCTCCTCCGAGACGAGCCAGGCGACCATCGCGGCGATCTCGTCGACCCCGACGAAGCGCCCGCGCGGGATCTTGCTGAGCATGTAGGCGATGTGCGCCTCGGTCATCTGCTCGAAGATCCGGGTCTTCGCCGCGGCCGGCGTGATGCAGTTGACCGCGATGTCCCTGTCCGCCGTCTCCTTGCCGAGCGACTTCGTCAGCGCGATCACCGCCGCCTTGGAGGCGGAATAGGCCGCGGCGTTCGGGTTGCCCTCCTTGCCCGCCACGGAGGCGACGTTGACGATCCGGCCGTAGTTCCGCGCGGCCATGCCCGGGATCACCGCCTTGCAGCAGAGAAAGACGCCCTGGACGTTCACCTCCATCACGCCCCGCCAAGCCTCGGGCGGGTAGTCGGCGACCGTCGTGTTCGGCCCGGAGATGCCGGCGGCGGCGACGAGGATGTCGATCCGCCCCAGGCTCGCTTCGGTGGCGCGGGCCGCGGCTTCGACGGCCGGCCAGTCGGTGACGTCGACGGCCTGATGCTGCCCGCCGAGGCGCGCCGCCGTCTCCGCGACCAGCGCCGCGTCCCGGTCCCAGAGCGAGACCGCGGCGCCCGAGGCGATCAGGCGCCGGGCCACCGCCTCGCCGATGCCCTGCGCGCCACCGGTGACGACCGCGGTCCGGCCCTCGAGGTCGACGCGGTTCACAGCGACCACCCGCCGTCGATGACCTGGGTCGTGCCGGTGACGAAGCCGCTGTCGTCGCTCGCGAGCCAGACCGCGAG
>SKOX01000047.1 GCA_007119835.1 Paracoccaceae bacterium | reverse complement strand
CGCAGGTGATCGAGGCGGTCGGCGAGGCGATCGCCGTGATGCTGGGCGAGCTCGACGGGATGACCAAGGCGCGCTTGCGCCGGGCACGGCGGACGAAATACCTCGCGATGGGATCGACTGCGCTCGTCGCCTGAGGTGCCTGGCTCGATCACGTGCGGCCGGCGGCCCAGCGACCACGGCCGAGCCGGCGCACGAACGCGGTGAACCCGCGCTTAAACGGCACCGATCCTTCTGCGATTTAGATCGTTGTCGCCGTGTCCAAGTGTGGACACCGCCCCCCGGCAAACCGCATCGGGCTCCTGTCAGCCCTTGATCAGCGTCCCCGCCCCATGGGCCGTGAAGAGTTCGAGCAGGACCGCGTTCGGTGCCCGGCCGTCGAGGATGACGACGGCCCGAACGCCCCCCGCCATGGCCGCGAGGCCGGTCTCGACCTTCGGGATCATGCCGCCCGCGATCGTGCCGTCGTTGATCAGCCGGCGCGCCTCCTCGGCGGTGAGCTCCGAGATGACCTCGCCCCCGGCGCCGCGCACGCCCGAGACGTCGGTCAGCAGCAGGAGCCGGTCGGCCTTCAGCCCCGCGGCGATCGCCCCTGCGGCGGTGTCGCCGTTGACATTGAAGGTCTCGCCGTCCCGCCCGGCGCCGATCGGCGCCACGACCGGGATGAGGTCCGAGGCCATGAAGGTGCGGAGCACGCCCGGGTTGATCGCGACCGGTCGGCCGACGAAGCCGAGGTCCACCGTGGTCTCCACCCCGTCGCGGATCACGGTCTTGAGATCCTTCTCGCAGACCATCAGGTCGGCGTCCTTGCCCGATAGGCCGACCGCCCGGCCGCCGGCGGCATTGATCGCCTGAACGATCTGCTTGTTGAGCCGCCCCGACAGCACCATCTCGACGACCTCGACCGTGGCGGCGTCGGAGACGCGCTTGCCGTCGACGAACTCGGAGCGGATGTCGAGGCGGCGCAGCATCTCGTTGATCATCGGCCCGCCGCCGTGGACGATCACCGGGTGCACGTTGCACTGCTTCATCAGGACGATGTCGCGCGCGAACCGGGCCATGGCCGCGGCGTCGCCCATGGCGTGGCCGCCGAACTTGATGGCGATCGTCGCGCCGTCGTAGCGCTGGAGGTAGGGCAGCGCCTCGGAGAGGGTCCGCGCGGCGGCGATCCAGTCACGGCCGCCAAGGTGCGGTTTCGCTTCGGGAGAAGGTTTGTCCATCGGCAGGCTTCGCGGCTCGGGGCTGGCGTCGACGCACCTTGCGCCTGCCGCCGCGGAGCCGGATACTCCGCCGGACCAGCGAAGACAAGGAGGCAGGGATGTCGCTCCGCTCACTGGCGGCGCGGGCCGCCCTTCTCGCCGCCGTCGGCGGCACCGCCGCGGGATGCGCCATGGTCGCCCCCCAGCCGGCGGCTCCGGCACGGGGTACGGCGGAGGTCTGCGAGCAGCTCTTCCGCGAGTTCGACCGGCTGCAACGCCTCCATCCCGCGGGCCCGCATCCCGAGAGCGACCTCGTTGCACCGCCGGCGCTGGAGCGCCAGGGCATGCGGCTCATGCGCGCCGACTGCATCACCCGGCCGCGGCATCTCGAGCCCATGGCGACAGCCCCGCGGACACCGGTGGTCGAGCGTGGCGACCCGATCAGCCCGATCTCCATCCACGCCGGCGTGGTGCCGGGTCTCATCACGGAGTTTCAGGTCCGCGACTACTTCCGCGAGCGCGGGATCCGTGTCCGCAGCGTCGGAAACGTCTCGCTCGGGCGGCGGATCTATCTCGGCCCGTTCCGCACCGAGGGCGGTCTGGCCGACGCGGCACAGGCGGCCAGGGAGGCCGGTTTCGTGGCGCCGTACCCGGCGTTCTTCTGAACCGCGCCTGGCAGGAGGCGAAAGAAGAGACACTCGCGCCCCCTCGGCCCGGCGTTGTCAGGGCGCGGCGGGTCGTGGCGCTCCGAGCCTGGCGAACGCTGCGCGCAGGTCCGCATGGACCTGCTCGCGCTCCTCCGGCGACAGGAAGGCACCGAGTTCGATCTCTCGGCCGTTGCCCTCCAGGGTCAGGTATTTCTCGATTCGCGCGTTCTCGAGCAGACGAAGCCGGACCCAGTTCGGATCGGCATGCCAGCGGCGCACAGCCCCGCGCGGTTCCCGACGTTCGACGGTGATGAGGTCGGGCCACAGCCGCAGCTCCTCCACGAGCCGACCGTCGGCGAAGCTCCGCCGGATCGCCGCATAGACGGCGAGCAGCATTCCCGCGAGGAAGGGCAGAAGCGCCCATGCAGCCGCCGTCCCAAGCAGGGGAAGGAGAGGGATAAAAAGACAGACGGCAAACAAGGACAGGAAACCGGCCGAGCCCTGCGGCGTCAGTGACCGGTTGGGCCAGAGGGTGAGCGAGAGGACCGGCGGATCGGCGCGGTCGAAGGGGCTCTCCTCCGATCCACCGCGCCGCGGTGAAGAGGCGGGCTTATCCCCCGCCCCCCCGTGCCGTGCCGGCTCGCTCGGCCGGCCGTCGCCGCCCGGCCGCGCCATTGCGTCAGTGCGCCCCGCGGCGGTCCCACTGCTCCTGGGTCGGGAGCGTCTCGAAGGTGTGGGCCGGCGGCGGGTTCGGCAGCGTCCACTCGAGCGTGGCGTCGGGCTGCGGACCCCAGTACTGCGGCTCGGTCACGCGCCGGCCGTAGCGGAGCGCGTAGAACATGATGCCGAAGAAGAAGAGGAACGACAGGCCCGAGATGAAGGCGCCGATCGAGGAGACGTAGTTCCAGAGCGCGTATTGCTCGGGATAGTCCATGTAGCGCCGCGGCATGCCCTGCCGCCCGAGGAAGTGCTGCGGGAAGAAGGTGATGTTGGCGCCGATGAAGAAGGTCCAGAAGTGCACCTGGCCGGCCCATTCGGGATACTCCCGGCCGGTCATCTTGGTGAACCAGTAGTAGATGCCCGCGAAGATCGTGAAGACCGCCCCGAGGCTCATGACGTAGTGGAAATGCGCCACGACGTAGTAGGTGTCGTGGTAGATCCTGTCGATGGCGGCCTGGCTCAGCACCACGCCGGTGACGCCGCCGATGGTGAAGAGGAAGAGGAAGCCCATCGCGAAGAGCATCGGCGTCTTGAACTCGATCGAGCCGCCCCACATCGTCGCGATCCACGAGAAAATCTTGATGCCGGTCGGCACCGCGATGACCATCGTCGCGAGCATGAAGTAGGTCTGCGTCGTCGTCGACAGGCCCACGGTGTACATGTGGTGCGCCCAGACGACGAAGCCGAGCGCCGCGATCGCGATCATGGCGAACACCATCGGCAGGTAGCCGAAGATCGGCTTGCGCGCGAAGGTGGCGATGACGTGCGAGATGATGCCGAAGCCCGGCACGATGAGGATGTAGACCTCCGGGTGCCCGAAGAACCACAGGAGATGCTGGTAGAGCACCGGGTCACCGCCGCCCGCCGCGTCGAAGAAGGTCGTGCCGAAGTTGCGGTCGGTGAGCAGCATGGTGATCGCGCCCGCGAGCACCGGCAGGGCGAGCAGGATCATGAAGGCGGTGATCATCACCGACCAGGCGAAAAGCGGCACCTTGAAGAGCGTCATGCCCGGCGCGCGCATGTTGAGGAAGGTCGTGATGATGTTGATCGCGCCGAGGATCGACGAGGCGCCCGACAGGTGGACGGCGAAGATCGCCAGGTCGAGCGCCATGCCCGCCTCGCCTGTCGAGAGCGGCGGATAGAGCACCCATCCCACGCCGGACCCGGTCAATCCGTTGCCGCCGGGGGTGAACAGCGACAGGACCAGCATCGTGGAGCCGGCGACGAACAACCAGTAGGAGAGGTTGTTCAGCCGCGGGAAGGCCATGTCGGGCGCCCCGATCATCAGCGGCATGAAGTAGTTGCCGAAACCGCCGAACAGGGCCGGGATGACGACGAAGAACATCATGGTCAGGCCGTGCGCCGTGACCATCCGGTTGTAGACATGCCCGTTCGGCTCGCCGTCGACCATCATCCACTGGACGCCCGGCTCCATGAGCTCGAGGCGCATGTACATGGTGAAGGCGACCGAGACGAAGCCGATGAGGGCAGCGGTCACCAGGTAGAGGATGCCGATGTCCTTGTGGTTCGTCGACATGAACCACCGGGTGAAGAAGCCCTCCTTGTGATCACCCGAGGGGGCGTGTGCCGTGGCGTCGGCCATGGAAAAACTCCTGAGCTCGGCATCGGACAAGGACGGCGCAGCCCCGGCCCTCAGCATGCATACCCTACGCTGATACCCCGCAGGTGCGGCGGCCTCAAGCCCTGCAGGCCGGGCGAGGCGCGATCCTTTCGTCGCGGGTCGGTGGGCGCCGCGGCGGCCGGGGCTTGACGCGGGCCCCGGCGGCGCGCTTGGCTTCGCCATGGCCAGCCTCTGCGACAGTGACCCGCCGCTTGCCGCCGCACCCGTTCGCGACGGACTGGCGCTTGCCCGCGGCGTCTGTCGGCA
The DNA here is from genome assembly GCA_007119835.1 of Paracoccaceae bacterium. Classification (GTDB taxonomy): domain Bacteria; phylum Pseudomonadota; class Alphaproteobacteria; order Rhodobacterales; family Rhodobacteraceae; genus Amaricoccus. The sequence goes on along the minus strand of SKOX01000047.1, from coordinate 3,830 downwards.
CCTGCGCAGCCTGGGCTTCGCGACGCTGACCGAATTCGTGCCGTCGGCGGGTCTGCGGGTCGACGTGATCGCGCTCGGACCGCGCGCAGAGGTCTGGATCGTCGAGGTAAAGTCCTGCCGGGCGGATTTCGCGGCCGACCGGAAGTGGTCGGGCTACCTGCCCTGGTGCGACCGGTTCTTCTGGGCGGTCGACGCGGGCTTCCCCGAGGCGATCCTGCCCGACGGCGCGGGGATCATCCGCGCCGATGCCTACGATGCGGCGGTGCTGCGGATGGCGCCCGAGGCCCCGCTTGCGTCGGCGCGGCGGCGCGCCCTCGTCGCGCGCTTCGCGCGGACAGCCGCGGAGCGGCTGGCTCAGCTTGACGACCCCGATCCCCTGCGCCGTTTCGGCGCACCCTGAGACGGCCGGCCGTCGTTGCCGCGCCCGCCAGGCTCGACGCCGAGGAGCTTGCCGGATGATCCCTCGGCACGCGCCGAATCGGGCCGTCGCTTGGCGCCGCGCGCGGTCTTCCCGCCGGAAGCTCGTGCCTCGCGCGCCCGGGCGGCCGCGGCGAGGAGTTCCTCCGCAATCTCCTCGGCCTCCTCCGGCTCGAAGTCGAGCGGCAACTCATGGGTTTCGGTCTCGATGTAGAGCCGAACCATGCCGAGCGTCGTCGGGCCGATCTGCAGGCTGGCAGACAAGTCGCTCTCGTCGTCGATGCCCATGGGCGCCTCGCTTTGCTGCGCCCCTGCATCTTGCCCCCGGGGCTTGGGCAGTGACAAGCGGGACTTGCATTCCGGCCGGTGCCACTTTACCTCGACCGGAAGTGCCGACGTAGCTCAGTAGGTTAGAGCACCAGATTGTGGATCTGGGGGTCCCCCGTTCGAGCCGGGGCGTCGGTACCATTGCTCCGTCAACAGGTTACACGGCTATCTTTACCTGCCTTGAGCGGGCGAATCGACCGTATTTCGCAAATCGTTTCGCAGTTTCCCCTTCCCGGAGGCCGCTCGACCCCCACCGGCGACCCGCGCCCACGGCGCGGAAACCGGCGCCTGGACGCCGCGTGTGCGAACCACCCGCCAGGCCGCCACGCGACCACGCCACCGAACCGACCTCCCCCTCGAGCCGGAAGCGGCTCCTGGTGGTGTCATGGGGACCGGGTGGCATGGGTGCAGGATCGAAGACGCGTCTTTCCGAGCTGGCGGTCCTGCCCTCGTGGCCGCTGCTGCTGACCGAAACGGCCGCGGCGGCCTATCTGAGCCTGAAGCCGAACGACTTCGCCCGCGGCGTCGGCGATGGCAAACTGCCGCCGCCCCGGATGACGCCCGGCGGCCTGCGCTGGTCGCGTCGCGACCTCGACGCCTGGTTCGCCGATGGCCCGGCGGCTCACAGCGACGCAGGCGGCGCGCTCGGCGCTGCGATCGACGCCTGGAGCCGGCCATGAAGGTGCGGATCAAGGGCGTGTACGCCGCCGCGCGCAGGCTGGCGAACGGGCAGATCAGGATCTACCATTACCACCGCGCCACGGGTACGCGGCTCCCCGACGATCCGGAGGCTCCGGCCTTCCTCGAGCAGGTGCTCGCGCTGAACCGGCTCGCGAAGCAGGACCCGCAGGCCGCCAGGGCGGCAGCAAGACAACGACGCCGCGCGCGCGTGGCGCGCGGCGATGCGTCAGCCACGCCGGACACGGCCACGCCGGACACGGCAAGGCCGCACCAGGTCCCGGCCTCCGGGGCACCGGCGCGGGTCGCGCCGGCATTGCCCGAAGGCGCAGCGACCCCGGCAACCACGGGACCCGTGAAGCCGAAGCTGCCAGACGGCAGCTTCAAGCTCCTGTTCGACCGCTTCAAGCGGTCCACGGAATTCACCCACCTCAAGGAGAGCACGCAGAAGGAGTATGCCCGCCACATCCGGCATCTGGAGCCGGTCCTCGGCCTTCATCCGGTCGCCGCGTTCACCGCCGACCTGATGGACAGGCTCGTCGCCAAGTTCGAGGAGCACCCGACGCTGCAGAAGGCGATCCGGCGGACCATGTCCGTCCTGCTCGGATATGCGGTGCGGATCCTGAAGTGGATCCCTTTCAACCCGCTGCTCGGTGTCCAGAAGGTCGGTCGCCGCGGCCGGCACGAGGCGAGCGAGCGCCAGCCGCTCTCCGAACCCGCCATCGCGCGGTTCCGGACGGCGAACCCGTACGGGTCGCGGGCGCGGCTGGCTCACGAGCTCGGCCTCGTGTCGGCGCTGCGGCGCGAGGATCTCGCGAAGGTCCCGGCCGAGACCATCGAAGCAGGAGAGATCACGATTCGCACCGGCAAGGCCGGCATCCTCGTGGTCGCGCCGGTCACCGAGCACCTCGTTCTCGCGCTGCGGGCCTTCCGGGCGTGCCACCCGGAGCACGCCAACAGCTACTACGCGCTGGGCGCGCAGAAGAACGGCAAGCCGATCCACAAGCGGACGATCAGCCGCGAGTACGAGGAGGCTGCGAAGCGTGCGAACTTCGGCGAACACGAACGCCTGCACGCGCTGCGCTACACGGCCGCGACGCGCCTGTTCGAGCTCGGCCTGCACTACGACGACATCGCCGAGGTCACCGGTCACGCCATGGCCGCCATGGCACGGCACTACTGCAAGCTGCGCCGGGACGCGCACAAGCGTGGCGGCGAGAAGCTCGAGGCCTACGGCGACAAGCTGTACCGGCCGGGACGGCTTCCGGGGCCAGCGCCGTCCGGCGCCGCGGCCGCCGAGACCCGCAGGCGTCCAACGACTACATCCGCGCGAGAGGCCAAGGCGAGCTTGCCGTTCGGGAGGCCTTCCCCGCTGCGACCATTGTGCGGCCGTCGGTGATGTTGGCGGCGGACGACGCGTTCCTGACGACACTCGTCCGGCTTACGCGGCGTCTGCCGGTATACCCGCTGTTCGGTCGCGGCGAAACGCGGCTCCAGCCGGTGCATGTGGAGGATGTGGCCGAGGCCATCGCGCGGATCATCGCGGCCGAGAAGGCGCCCGACACCTATGAGCTGGCTGGCCCGGACGTATCGACCTATCGCGAGCTCGTTCAGGAGGCAACCAATGCCGCAGGGGCACGGACGCGGCTGGTGAGCGTGCCCTTCCCGATCTGGGGCTTGGGCGCTCGCGTGTCCGAGATGATCCCGGGCGCGCCGCTGACGCGTGCGCAGGTGGACCTCATGCGCAGGTATAACGTCGCCTCGGGCCGGCTCCCCGGCCTTTCAGAGCTCGGCATCGTGCCGCAGCAAGCGCCTCCGGTCCTCAGGGAGATCGCGGGATGGGACGAGCGCAGTTGAGCGGAGGAAGCCGTGAAGCGGCCGCAAGAGGCATGCTCTGCGCGCCTCCATGGCGCTGACACCTTGTAATCTGGGCCAGCCGGGCAACCGCGCAGGTGAAATACCCAGGTTAAATCGTCCCGTGAGGTTCGAGGACACCCAGCCGCCGTCGAAATCGCCCGGCCGCGGGGTCACCGCCCTTTCGCCGACGGTCGCTGTCGCTTTATCGAGCATCGGAGCGTAGAAGGCGAAGGGTGCCCGGCGATCACTGCGTTGATCAGTCCGTCGGCGCCGGGTGCGCTTGGGGGCGGCATGAGCAGGCTGTTGCGGGTCTTTGTCTTTCTGCTGCTGGTGGCCGCCGGCAGTATGCTCCTGCTCGGCATGGTCTTCCTGCAGGATCAGCCGGCGGTCGCCAGCATGCGCCCGCCAGATCCCGAGGACGTGCGCGCGGCACGCGACTTCTACAAGCAGGTGCAGGCCGCCACCAATGGCGAGCCCGGCGCGCCCGAGACGGTTACCCTGCATGCGAGCACGCTGCAATCCGCCCTGCGGCTTGGCACCCGACTGGTGCG